>JAMOUF010000069.1 GCA_027068245.1 Campylobacterales bacterium
ATATTTTGCCTCATCCTGCTGTGAGTCGTTTTTCTCTTTCTTTTTATTGTATGAGTAGTAAAACTCTCCTTTATCCAGCTCTTTTTTCTTGGCTTTTTGCTCTTTGACAACATTTTCCG
Source organism: Campylobacterales bacterium (assembly GCA_027068245.1). Taxonomy (GTDB): domain Bacteria; phylum Campylobacterota; class Campylobacteria; order Campylobacterales; family Nitratiruptoraceae; genus Nitratiruptor. Next base: position 120 of record JAMOUF010000069.1, read on the forward strand.
TAATTTTTATCTCTGAGGTGGCGCTCTTTTTTACCTCTTCGCTCTTTTTTTCCTCTTTTTTCTCACATCCGGATAACAACAGCGCCGCTATCAAACCCACCATAAACAAATTTCTCATATCACCCCTTTTTTCCATAAACTTCATCGTATGTGGCCCTTGGAATAACTTTTAGCACATCAGTGGGACACAGCTCCACACAGGCACCGCAACCCACGCACTTCTCTCTAATCTCCGGAACATATCCCTGCCCTTTTTTAATCATCCCTATCGCCTGGGAAGGGTCTGGAAAATAGGGGCACAAATCGGCGCACATGGTGCACTGCTTTCCTCGATACTGTTCCACCTTTTTCAAAAGTTTTATCTGAAGCTCTCTTTTTTCGGAAGGGTTTGGAATATCCTTTATCTTTTTGGTTCTTCTCTCCTCGGGAGTCAGTACCGTTGTATGCTCGTATATCCTGTCAATCGCCCAGTCCGGAACCGGTTTGTTGTAAAGAGCCAGACAGGCGCTCTCGTTGGCCACTACCGCCACGCCCATATGGATATGTTCTATATCTGCCTTATCATGATCCAAAGCTCCGCTTGGACAGGCCAGGATACATGGGAAAAGCTCACACAGATAGCAGCCTCGTCTTCTTGGCTCTATATAAGCTGTTCCCACACCCGCCTTACCGTCTATATCTTCCAATATAATAGAATCATACGGACATACCTGCAGACACTGGCCGCACTTGACGCAAAGCGCCAAAAAGTCGTACTCCTCCACGGCTCCCGGCGGCCTTAGCCTAAGCTCATCGGGCAGAAGGGCTTTTCCCGCATATACCGTTCCAACGGCCGCAAGGCCCAAAACGCCAAGGCCCGCCATCTTTTTCATAAAATCTCTTCGTCTGTTATCTTTCATAATATCTCCTCGTGCATTAAAGGCTTGGGGTCTACCACCAGTTTCACAGGTTCGCTAAAAGGAGCGAGCTTTGCCAAAAAATTGAGTATGGAGATAACCGGAGAGCCGTAAAAGAACCTCACATTTGGGTTCAACAGCCACATCTTGTCCGCGTAGTAATACAAAACATAGGGTATATCGCCTATGCCGTCACCATCTTTGTCGATACCCTCATAGTCATCCCAGTAGTTCATCTCCCAGTGGTTCATAACAGAGTGTATCTTGCCGCTGTCGTCATAGACCTGCTCCATATTCCCTTTGAAAATATTTTTCGTAATCATATTGCTGATACTTAAAGAGTGAAAATGGATTCCGATGGAGTTGTATAAGATCCGGTTACCCTCTATATAGTTCTTCTCATCCGGCTCGAAGGGGCTTCTATCCAGATACATACCCTTGGCGCAGTATAAAATGGTGTTGTTTTTGATGGTAAAGTTGGAAGCGTCCTTTAAACCGATGCCGATACCCGTGGTACCCACCGAGCTGGCTATAACGTTGCCCTCAGCGATGGTATCCTTGGAATACATAAAAAATATTCCCACACTGTTGTGCTTGTAGACGTTGTTTTTCACTATGTTTTTGCCCGCATACATAAAGTGCAGGCTGTATCTTCCATACTCTCCCACATTGTTCTCTATCAAGTTGCCGTGGCTGTACCAGATGACAAAGTCCCTGGATTTGTAAAGCCGGTTTCCCCTAAGGATATTGTCGTTGCTATACCAAAGCCTCACCCCATCCCCTCTAATACCCAGAGGAAATGGTTTTGAGGTGATATAGTTATCCAAAAACCTGGAGTTGCTGACATTTTCCAAATCTATTCCAAACAGGGAGTCTTTTATGGTGCAGTTTTTGACGGTGCAGTATGAGGCGTCTTTTATCTTTACGGCCGCATCCACCCTCTCATGCTCCTCCCCGCTGTGTTCGATGGTAAGATTCTCAAGCCTTACATTGGAGCTGTTAACCGTAATAACGGTTCCCTTGCCGCTCCCCCTAATAATCGTCCCTTTTCCTTTTCCTATTATGATCAAGGGCTTGTCTATAACGATGTCACCGTTAAAAACGCCCTCTGGCAGCTCTATTTTAGACCCAGCCTTCACTCTGTCTATCACCGCCTGCAAAGAGTCGGCGCTTAAAAAGAGTGTGGCCAGTATCAGATAAAGAGCTATTCTCATTTTGCCTCTTTCGCTTTCAGCTCTCTGTTTTTGGAAATAATCGCCAACAGCGTAAAGAAACTGATAGCAACAAGAAGCCAAAAACCGATGGTGGGATAGGAGTGGGTGGTAAACTGGGCCACCTTGCCGTCACCAAAAACCGTCGGCATAAAGGGCTTGATCTTAAAGGCTCCCCAGTCGTGCATATGGTGACCGAACCAGTAGAGCCAGTAGGCGTAAAAACCCAAAAATATCAAAGGCAGCGCAACCGCTATCCACATAACATAGTTGAGCCATTTCCAGTCGTAGAGTATAAAGAGCACGTAAAAAAAGGCCAATATCACCAGCACATACGGTGCGATTGCCCTAAGATATGGCGCACCTCTTTCCATAGGGTCCATACCGATAAAGTGGTTGATGGTATTCATCTCATGAACGTCTCCGCTAAATCCGTCAAAATGGTAGTAGACGGGAATACCTTCGGGGAATGCGTCTTTTGGATAGTTGGGCGCTTCCAGGGAGACATACCAGATAGGAGCCGTTGCCACAGGTATCTCCGCGTTGTATTTAATCATCTTCTCCAAAACGGGGTTTCCCTCTTTATCAAGAGCCTCTGGCGGGGTGTTGGGGCTTACATATCTGCCCTTTTGATAGTAGTCCCATACCTTGTAGGCGATTTTGGGTATTTTGTCCGCTTTACCGGCTTTTACCAGGTCCGGCACATCGTGTGTCAGCACCGCCGGTATAACAAACCAGTATAGAAGGATTGCCAATGCGATGAGCGCATAGATTTGATACTTCTTCATCATTTTTCCTTTATAATTTTTCATATTTCTTATTTTACATCTTTACTGATAAAAAAACTATTGATTTTCATCAATTCATTATTCATATTTATCAAAATCATAAGTTTGGATTATAAAATCAGGTTGAAATAGATGTTAAAAGAGGCGAAAGCCTCTTTTAATTAGAAGAGATGGGCGTTTTCGTCAACCCATTTGAGATATTCGATGATATCTTTTATCTCCTGGTCGCTCATATGCTGGTTAGGCATTCTGAGGTTGAAGTAGTCTATCATAGCTTTGACATACGGATCGTTATAGAACTTGGATGGATTCTTGATGAATTCCGCCACCCATTTCTCACCGTTTTCATGTCTTTGAAGCACACCTACAAGGTCTGGACCGGAGCTTACTTTACCGATTACGTGACATCCGCTACATCCACCCTCTGCAAAT
>JAMOUF010000070.1 GCA_027068245.1 Campylobacterales bacterium
CCATGTGAAAACCTCGAAGATGAGGATCTGCAGCTATCGCTGTTTGAAGGGTTCGATCTGGTTGTGTTTAAAGATATCCACGCTTTAAAGAAAGATATCCAAAAAGATTTTGGAAAGATATGGAGGGATTTTGAGGGAAAGATCATCTGCACCATATCCAACGAGGCTTTTATGGAGTATGAAAATCCGGATATGTTTGATATGCTTAATCCTTTTATGGTGGATTTCCCCTCATATTTCAAAAACCCGGCACTCCATCAAAATATGACCGCAACGGTTTGTGAGAGCGTCAACTCCTTTTTTGAAAAGGATCTGTGCCATATAGAGGATTTTAAAGAGGGTCTGTATGATATGTATTCGGTCTATGTGAAATGTTTTGAGAAGGTGGGGTAGGACCCCGCCTCTTATTTGTAGATAGGCTGAAGCTCTTCAAAAGGATTTGGAACCACCCTTTTTCTGTCTACGATATATGGAACAAGAGCGGCATGTCTTGCTCTTTTAATAGCCTCTTCCACCATCTCCTGGTGTTTTTTACAGTTTCCCGTAAGTCTTCTTGGCATTATTTTGTATCTTTCGCTTAGCGTATGTTTGATAAGCTCGATATCTTTATAGTCTATATATTCAACTTTCAGTTCGCAGTATCTGCATGTTCTTTTTTTAAATCTTCTCTTTTCCGCCACTTTCAATCCTTTCTAAAATGGAATTTCTTCGTCGTCTATATCAATTTCGGGAATATCCGCAGATGGTTTGGGACTCTCCGCTCTGGGTTCGGGGCTCTTTGGCTGGGGCTGGCTGTATCCGCCGCCGGCCGTCTCCTCTTTTGCGCCCAGCATCTGCATATTGTCTACCGCAACAGAGTGTTTGCTACGCTTGTTACCGCTTTGGTCGGTCCACTGCTCGAAAACGAGCCTACCCTCTATCAAAACCCTGCTGCCTCTTCTAAGGTACTGGTTGGCGACCTCCGCCGCCCTGCCAAAGAGGGTTATGTCGATAAAGCATACCTCCTCTTTCTGCTCTCCGCTTTGGGTTTTGTAGCGGCGGTTGGTGGCTATGGCGGTTTTGCCGATAGCCATACCGGTTCCGGTATACTTTAGCTCGATATCCCTGGTCAGGTTGCCAACCATAATTACCTTGTTATACATTTAAAAACTACGCCTCTTCTTTTTTAGACTGCTTTTTGGCTCTTTCCACCATCTTTTCCCAGGCTTTTATATCTTTGTTGGTTTCATATTTTATAGTCATGAATCTGATTATCTCTTCCGTGATTCTGTAGATTCTCTCAAGCTCTTTCACCGTTGTGGAAGGCGCTTTGAAGTATATGATGTAGTAGTGGCCCCTCTCGAATTTCTCTATAGGGTATGCCAGTTTTCTGACACCTATATCCTCTGTGGCAACTATCTCGCCACCGTTTTTCTCGATAACCTCTTTGATGAAGTTAAACTTCTGCTCTTTCTCCTCGTCCGTAAGTGTCGGTTTCAACACGAACAGCGTCTCGTAATGTCTCATTTTCTCTCCTTTTGGCTATAAATCCGGATATATCCGGCAAGGCTTTTTAACAGAGTATAAAAAGCATCGCAATATTATCAAATTAAAGCTTGAATTTTTATTAAATATGAAAAGAGGGTGGACTTTTTCTCTATGGAACTTTTTGTCTTTAGCTCATATTCGCACTCTTGCAGCGTCATAAAGATATCCGGATAGTTTTTTATCTTGATTGCCAGGCGGCTGCGCTGCTCTTCGATGAATTTTGGAAGTTTGTAGCCCAACACCTCTTTGGAGTCGATACGGCCGTTGAACCTGATGTAGCTGTAGAACATAAAGAGCTGGGAGATGAAGTTCTCTATGCCCAAAAGTATCTTCATCTCGTTGATTTCTTGCTCTTCTATCTTCATAAAAAGCTCGTTCAGAGGCTTTTTCTCTATCAAAGATATGAAGAACTTCTCCAGGCTTACCGGGTTAGTGGCGTATACCAGAGTGTCTATCTCTTTGGTGCCAATGCTTTTGGAGTATACCCCAAGCTTTTTCAGCTCGCTTACGGCCAGCGAGAGGTCCATATCCACCGCGTGAAGCAGATGTTTCAAGGCCGGGGTATCGATATCCATCCCAAGCTGCGAGGCTATGTTTTTTAGCTCATTTAGGGCCTCGAACTCTTTTGGCCTGAAAAACCTCACATCCGCCTCGAACTCTTTTGCCACTCTTTTCCCCTCGTTTGAGTAGAGTTCATATATAATAAAACTCTTTGGAAGTTTTTTCGTAAACTCCAAAAGCGCTTTTAGCTCTTTGGCGGGCACAGGTTTTTCACCCTTTATCACAAGAAGGTTCACATCCCCAAACAAAGAGGCCTGGCTCAGGTAGTTTTTGGCGCTTTCAAAATCGTATTCGTCATAGTAGAAGACCATTTTGTTCTCATCGCCGACGAGTTTCGAGATTTTTTGGCCGTAGCTTTGGATATAGTATGGCTCCTCGCCCCATAAAAGATAGGATTTTTTGATATCTCCTATCTTTTTGTCGAACTCGTTTTTATACATCTAACTTTTCTACAACCTTGGCTATAATTTTCGTGGTGGCTATGTTGGCATCTTTTATCTCCACCAAAACCTTGTCAAAAAGCTCCACCTCTCCTTTGTCAAATGGCAGGAATATCCTGGGGCCGACAATCTCGTCGTCTATGTTTGCGATAGGCGTGGACTGGGGGTCCACCACGATGGCCTTGAAGGTTTTGTTTATGTTTTTTGCGGCCCATCTGGCAAACTTTCTATCCATAAAGTCCCACTCCACCTTGGCGGCCTCTCTCTCAAGCTCGCTGATTTTCACGGCCAGAGGCTCGATGTTTCTTAGGATATAGTCCAAAAGCTTTTTATTGTCCCTTAACAGCGCCTTTAAAAGCCTGTGAAGAGTCAGGTCCGAATATCTTCTGATTGGACTGGTAAAGTGGGTGTATTTCTCAAAACCCAGCCCGAAATGGCCGATATTGTCAGCCGTATATCCGGCCTGCTTCTGGGTTCTTATAAGAAGCCTGTCCACATACTCTTTTATACCCATCTTCTCGGCCTCTTTTTGCACATGCAAAAAGAGCTCGTGTATGTCGTTATACTCTTTCGTAAATATCCCTATCGTGGCAAGCTCGTTTAAAAGCTCCTCGATTTTCTCCATACTCGGTTCTTGGTGGGTTCTATATATCCCGTAGTCGAAAAGCTTTGCCGTAGCTTTGTTCGCCAGCAACATACAGTCTTCTATAAGCCCATGGGAGGGAGTCTCTTTTTCGATAGTGGTGGCTACAAGCTCCTGATTCTCGTCCAAAATCAGCCTGATTTCCGGATTGGAGAACTCAAAACCTCTTAGCAGCCTTTTTTCCTTGAGTTTTTTTGTAACCTCGTAAAGCGGAAGCAGGTAGTCCAGAATCTCTTTGTCCGTATCGTCTATTTT
>JAMOUF010000071.1 GCA_027068245.1 Campylobacterales bacterium
TTTGACTCTCTTTTTTGGTTTTTGGACCGTTTTTCTGCTTTTTGGCACAGGCTTGGAGACTTTTTGGGTAATTTTATAGTAGTTTAAGTTGAGCTCTTTAACCTTTTTTTGCAGTTTTGCCAACTCCTTCTTTCTGTGTGTGTCCGAAAAAATCCCCCATATTATCACCAGATAAAAAAGCAGGGTCAGCAAAAAGGAGTAAAAGAGTCTTTTTTTCATTGTTTGATTATACTTTTATACTTTTTAAAGTAGAATAAAAATAAAAAAGGAAAAATATGTTTGATAAAAGCGCAGCTGCCTATAAAGAGGCGTTGAAGTATATTCCAGGCGGGGTGGACTCTCCTGTCAGGGCTTTTAAAAGCGTGGGTGGCACTCCCGTATTTATCGACAGGGGCGAAGGGGCATATCTATACGATATCGACGGTAACAGGTATATAGACTTTGTTCAAAGCTGGGGACCTTTGATATTTGGACATGCGGACAAAAAGAGCCTGGATGCTGTCTTTAGCCAGGCGAAAAAGGGCTTAAGTTTTGGGGCACCCACGCTTTTGGAGACGGATCTGGCCCGCGAGATTGTGGAGCTGTTCGAGAGCGTTGACAAGATACGCTTCGTAAACAGCGGCACGGAGGCGGTAATGAGCGCCATCAGGCTTGCCAGGGGATTTACCGGCAGGGATGACATCGTAAAGTTCGAGGGTTGCTACCATGGACATAGCGACTCCCTTTTGGTTAGCGCCGGCAGCGGTGCCGCCACCTTTGGAAACCCATCAAGTCCCGGTGTTCCCAAGGATTTTACCAAACATACGCTCCTTGCCAGATACAATGACATTGAGAGTGTCAAACGCTGTTTCGAGGCCAGCGATGGCATAGCCTGCGTAATTATAGAGCCGATTGCCGGCAATATGGGGCTTGTCCCCTCGGATGAGGAGTTTTTAAAAGAGCTTAGGAGCATATGTGACGAGCATGGGACGCTGCTAATTTTCGACGAGGTTATGAGCGGATTCAGGGCGAGTCTTAAAGGGGCTCAGGGCATATACGACGTGGTTCCGGATATGGTGACCCTTGGCAAGGTAATAGGCGGAGGAATGCCTGTGGGCGCTTTTGGGGGGAAAGAGGAGATAATGTCGATGCTTAGTCCCGAAGGGCCCGTCTATCAGGCAGGGACGCTCAGTGGAAATCCAGTTGCTATGGCCGTAGGCCTTAGTGTGGTAAAGCGGTTGAAAAGCGACCCTTCCATTTATGAAGAGCTGGAGCGTCGGGCAAAAAGGCTTACATCCGGATTCAAAGATATCGCAAACGGGCTGGGGATACCTCTACAAACCGAGGTGAGGGGCTCGATGTTTGGATTTTTCTTCAACGAACGGGAGGTTAAAAACTTTGACGACGCCAAAAGAAGCGACCTTGAGCTCTTTGCCAAATTTCATCAAAAGATGATGGGAAAAGGGGTATATTTTGCATGCAGCCAGTTTGAAGCCGGGTTTATCTGCACCCCTTTGACGCTGGAGCTTGTGGACGAGACACTTCAAAAGATTGAGGAAGGGTTGAAAGAGGTAAAAAATGGCTAAATACAGAAAAATCATCGAAGGGGCCGAGGGTTTAAGTCTTGGTATATCCATAGTCGTGGCCGTATTGCTGGGCGTGGGTATAGGATACTGGCTCAAAAAAATTTTTGGATACGACTGGCTTTTTTGGCTCGGCGTCTTTTGGGGAGTGGCTGCGGCGGTGCTGAATGTCTATAAAGCCTACAAAAAGCAGCAAAAGGAGCTTGAGGAGCTCTCAAAAGACCCCAGATACAAAAACTATTACGACGACAGCGACGAGGATGATGATTTGAAAGAGTTCGAAAAGTGAGAAACTTTTTCAAGACGGCTGCGTTTTTGGACTTTTTGCTGGTTCTCTATCTCTACAGCGACCCAAAAGCCCTGCTAAACACCCAGGTGGCATTCATCTCCTCTTTGCTGATTGTGCTGGGCTCCTTTTGGGGATATAAAAGGGCCGTAGAGAAGGGGGTGCAAAATCCCGCTCACAGAGACTATATAGATACGGTCGAGGACAGGTTCGACCTTTATGGCGAAGATGAGGTGACGGATGATGCGAAAGAGCTTTTTGAGAGCGAGAAAAAGAGGATAAAAGGAAATTCCAATCTGAAAGTTTTGGCGAAAAGTTACAGGGGCTTTTTCTCGCCCCTTAGGCTTTTTGGATATCTTTTTATGGTTGTGGCTATTTTGATGCTGATAAAGAGGTCGCTTTTCGAGCCGCTGTACTTTCTACTGGGGCTTGCGGTGGTACCGCTGTCGGCTATGGTTACGGCTTTGATTTCAAAGAGGGAGTAGGAGCCTACTCCTCTATGTAGTTTTTGATTTTTCGTCCCACTTTGGGGTGTTTTAGTTTTTTAATCGCGCTTGACTCTATCTGCCTTACCCTCTCTCTGGTGACGTTCAGCTCTTTTCCAATCTCTTCGAGCGTTCTGTCGCTCTCATCCGGCATCAGGCCGAATCTCATCCTGACAACGGCCTTTTCACGCTCGTTGAGATGGTCCAAAATCTCGTCGATTTTCTGTTTCATATCCTCTTTCATAATCACCTCCAAAGGATTGGGGGTGTTTTTGTCTTCGATAAAATCACCGAATTTTCCGTCCTCTTCGTTACCTATAGGGGCTTCGAGGCTGATGGGTTCTTTCGTTATTTTTATAACGTTTTTCACCTTCTCCACAGGAAGCCCAACCTCTTTGGCTATTATCTCCACATCCGGCTCCTTGCCGGTCTCTTGAAGGTGTTTTCTGACTATTTTGTTGATTCTGTTGATAGTCTCTATCATATGTATCGGTATCCGGATGGTTCTGGCCTGGTCGGCGATGGCTCTAGATATGGCCTGTCTAATCCACCAGGTGGCATAGGTGGAAAATTTGTAACCCTTTTTGTATTCGAACTTGTCGACGGCCTTCATTAGCCCGATATTGCCCTCTTGGATAAGGTCCAAAAAGGGCAGACCTCGGTTGGTGTATCGTTTGGCTATGGAGACTACCAGTCTGAGGTTGGATTTGGCCATTCTGGTTTTCGCCTCTTCGCTGATTTTTTTACCTCTTTTTATCTGCTCCAGTATCTCGGCGAGTTTGTCAGGGTCAAGGTTGAACCCTTTTTTACTGGCCTCTTTCGCCTTGAAAAGCTTCTTTATCTCCATATAGGTGCTAACCATCGTAGCTTCCGGAACCCTGCCGGCGATATCCTCTTTTGACAGGGCAGTGATTTCGCTTAGGATTTTTTTATGGTTTTCTCTTAGGTGTTCGTTGAAAAGTGGGAGCCTGTATTCAAGCTTTTTCAACTCCTTGTCGAAATCCTCGTCACCTTTTAACGCCGTCTCCATCGATTTTACCAGCTCGTTTATAAGTTTGCTGGTGGGTCCAAGTTCGAGCAGTTTCTCT
>JAMOUF010000072.1 GCA_027068245.1 Campylobacterales bacterium
CGAAGGAGCAAAAAAGGGTCCTCTATACAAATGCAAAATCTGCAATATCTCCGTGGGAGGACTTAAAATCCATATGGATGGCAGCAGGCAGTATTATGAGAGATTTGACAAAGTGAAGGTACAATTCAAGCTCGATGGTGAAAATATCGAGGCAAAAGCCCAGATAAGATATGCCAGCAAAGAAAATTATTATGGTCTGATGTTCGAGGAGCTGGACTTTCACTCAAAAAAGGTTATAGAGCGGTATGTAAGTCGCCATCTAAAAGCCGGACAGACCCGCTAAAGACAGTTTAGAAAATCCCTCAGCATCTGGGGATGGTCAAAAAGCAGCTCATCCCATAGAATCTCTTCCAACGTGCATATAAACGCCCTTTTGGCATCGTCACCACCTTTTGGCACTCCCTCGGCCCGGCTAACGAAACAGGCACTCACCACATGAAACCTTGGGTCCCTTTTGGGGTCGCTGTAAACCCCAAGCAGCCTTTCGATTTTTATATCAAGCCCGGTCTCCTCTCTCATCTCCCGCCTGCAGGCATCCTCCACCCGCTCGCCAACTTCCACGAACCCGCCTGGCAAAGCGATACCCAAAGGCGGGTTTTTCCGCTCTATCAACACGATACCCAAAAACCTCTCACCCTCATAAACCTTGATGATGCTGTCCGTGGCTAAATATGGTGTTTTTATCATAGTCTACCTTTTTAAAAACTCTCTTAAACCCTTCAAATCCCGTGTATTTATAATATCCTCTTTTTCACACCACCCTCTTCTGGCCTGATTTATACCATACTCCATATAATTTAGGCTGTAAATATTATGCGCGTCGGTGTTTACGGCCATTTTCACGCCCATCTCCTTCGCCATCTTGGCATAGATGTCGTTTAAATCGAGTCTTTCTGGCTGGGCGTTTATCTCCATATGGATATTGTACTCTTTCGCCCTTTTTAAAATCATATGCATATCCAGCTCCATAGGCTCTCTAAGTCCTATCATCCGGCCGGTGGGATGGGCCAGGATATTAACATACGGGTTTTCAAACGCCTTTAAAATCCTCTCTGTCTGTTTCTGCTTTGACAGATTGAATTTATAATGCACCGCAATTAACACGATATCGAGCTCTTTTAAAACCTCGTCGCTCATATCCAGCGAGCCGTCTTCGAGTATATCCACCTCCATACCCTTTAAAAGCGTTATTCCATCCACTTTCTCGTTAACTCTGTCTATCTCCTCGAGCTCCTTCAAAGCCCTCTTCTCATCCAGCCCCCTGGCAACGCTCAGTCTTTTTGAGTGGTCGGTAATCGCCAGATACTCATACCCCTTTTGCTGCGCGGCTCTCGCCATCTCTTCGATGCTGTTCTTTCCATCGGTATAGAGGGTATGTGTATGCAAATCCCCTCTAATATCTTCAAGCTCCACCAGTTTTGGCAATGATTTGGATAAACAGGCCTCTATCTCTCCCCTGTTCTCCCTGAGTTCCGGCTCGATAAAACAGAGCCCCACCGCCTCATATACCTCCTCTTCCGTCTTTCCGGCAATCTTTTTATCCCCTTTGAAAACGCCATATTCGTTGAGTTTTAGCCCCTTTTCTATGGCAAGCTTTCTAACCTCAATGTTGTGGGATTTCGAGCCTGTGAAATACTGTAGTGCGCTGCCGTAACTATCGTCGTCCACGCTTCTTAAGTCAACCTGCATATCGTTTGTAAGTATGACGGTGGAGCGGGTAGCTCCAGCACTTATTACCTCTTTTATCTTGGGATAGTTCAAAAAGTGGCGCACCACCTGGCTGAAATCTTTGGCAGTCGCCAAAATATCGATATCTCCCACCGTCTCCTTTTTGCGTCTGAAACTTCCGGCCACCTGCAGATGGGTTAGCTCAACTGTGGAAAGATAGTTTAAAATATCCTCCACATACTCCTTGGCCTCGCTCCATTTAAATCTCTGGCCCGCCTTCTTGGCAAGCACAACCCCCTTTTTTATCCGCTCTATAAGTGTTGGCCCAAATCCGGAGAGCGTAGCTATCTCCCCGTTTTCGGCGGCCCTTCTTAAATCCTCCAGGCTTTGGATACGCAGCCTGTCATATAGAGTTCTGATACGCTTTGGGCCGAGGCCTTCTATCTTTAGCAGCTCCAGCAGTGAGGGCGGTATCTCATCCTTTATCTCATCCAGTTTTGAAAACCTGCCCGTTGTGACTATCTCTTTTATATACTGGCTCAAATCCGCCCCGATTCCCGGGAGTTTAGTCAAGTCAAACCCCTCTTTTACCAGCTCCTCCAGCGGCTTGCCGATATTTTCCACCACCCTGGCCGCATTTCTGTAGGCCCTCACTTTGAATGGGTTCTCTCCCTTGATTTCCAACAAATTGGCGTATTCGTTGAACATCCTTGCTATTTCAGCGTTCGTTATAGCCATATTACCGCCTTGATTTGAGATATGCTCCAAATACCATTATACCTATTCCTACGATAATCATACCATAAGCGGCCTGCTGGCTCATCTTTACGCAGCCAAATGTGAGGTAGTTAAAAGCGGTGATGGCAAGGCCAAACCCAAGCAGATAGAAAAGCTCCCCTCTTTTGCAGCTTTTACACTTCATAACAAACCTTCGCTATAATTTTGCAAGTATTATAGTAAAAACGGACGGTATATGGAAAAAAGAGTTCTGCTTTTGGAAGATGACACAAACCTTAGTGAAACCATCAAAGAGTATCTGGAGGATGAGGGTTATGAGGTTGACGCCGTATATGACTCCCAGGAGGCTTTGGACAGGATTTACGAAAAGTCCTACGACATTTTGCTTTTCGATGTGATGGTGCCGGGTATGGATGGATTCGAGCTATTGAAAAAGGTGCGGAAGAAAAGCGACGCTCCGGCTATTTTCATTACCTCGCTAAACTCCGTCGAAAATCTGGAAAAAGGGTATGAGAGCGGCTGCGACGACTATATAAGAAAACCTTTCGCCCTAAAAGAGCTGCTTATTAGAATGGAGTCTTTGCTTAAAAAGGAGTTTGGCAAAAACGAACGGGTGGTGATAGACAAGGATATCTATTATGATACGGAACAAGATAGGCTTTTTGTAAAAAATGAGCCGGTGAATCTGAACCATAAAGAGAAAAAGCTGCTGAAACTCTTTTTAAAACATCCAAACGAACCCCTCTCCCACGAAAAGATCTACCAATACCTGTGGGATTATGACGAAAATCCCAGCGACATGGCGCTAAGAACCTATATCAAGAATCTTAGAAAACACTTGGGAAAAGAGAGAATCGAGAGTATAAAACGGTATGGCTATAAATTTATCAAGTGAGAAGAAGAGCCTTTTCTATTTTTTAAGCCTCTATGTCTTTTTAACATTTATCATACTGATTTTAGATTCGTATATGTATTACAAATTTGAAAAGGAGCTTATGCTAAACTCCCACCTGCCAAAACTGCAGGACAACGCCAAATCGGTCATCTGGCGTCTAAGACAGATGCACGAAAGCCTGCTTGAGGACAACTTCTACCCAAGATACTCCACCTTCAAATCGGCCATATACGATGCGGACTATGTGAAGATATTCTCCCTATTAGACGGCGAGGCCATCGACTTTAAAAAGATACTTTACAAAAAGGGGTCCTATATCTATTTTATAAAAGAGCCCGAGCTCTACTATCTTGGGGCCAAATATGTGATTATCAGAATAAAGGACGATCAGAAATGGCTGGTGAAGGTATATAAAAACATAGCGGTCTACGGCACGCTCTTTCTAATCTTTATGGCAGCTCTTGGCTACTATCTTGTCAGGCTCTTTCTAAGGCCTATGAAAAACTCTATTAATCTTCTAAACAACTTCATAAAAGATACCACCCATGAGTTAAACACCCCGGTTAGCACCATTTTAACCAATATAGAGACTATAAAAACCGATGATGAGAGGCTAAAGAAGAAAATAGGCCGCATAGCCATTGCCGCCAGAACCATCTCAAATATATACGAGGATTTGACATACCTTCTTTTAAGCGACAAAATCCCATCCAAAATAGAGCGCATCGATATGAAAGAGCTTTTAAGGCAGCGGGTGGACTACTTCAAAGCGTTGGCTGAGAGCAAAAAAATAGATATAAAGCTAAACCTTCACCCATCATATCTTAGAGCCGATAAAAAAAAGATAACCAGAGTCATAGACAACCTGCTCTCAAACGCCATTAAATACAACCGTATAAAAGGCACAATCGAAATATCCAGTTTCAAAGGGGGTTTTAGTATCAAAGACAGCGGCATCGGCATAGAAGAGGATAGGATAAAGGAGATTTTTAAACGCTACAAACGCCTCAGCCAGTCCGAAGGGGGGTTTGGAATAGGGTTGAATATCGTTTATATGATAGCCAAGGAGTTCGGGCTCAAAATAGATATAGACTCGAAAAAGGACAGATACACAAAGGTGACGATAAGATGGGAAAAATAGCGGCCGTTTTGGCATTGGCGCTGCTGCTGCAGGCCAATATGTTCGATAAGAAGTGTGAGGCCTGCCACAACAAAATGGGCCTGCCACTAAAAGAGATTTTCTTCAACTACCTACTATATCACAGCAGTGAGAGCCGTGTAAAAAAGGCAATGAAGGAGTATCTGCTCCATCCGGATATAAAAAAGAGCCTGCTTCCAACAAAGAAAAAATATTTATACAAACATAAAGTAAATCTGAACGAACTGGACATTTTGCTACAAATCTACTGGAACAAATACAAAGTGATAGGAAAAATAAGATAGACTCACAATAAATTCACAATTATGTTTTATAATAACAATACAAATAAACAAGGAGGCAAAAATGAGAAAGATTGCGACACTGATCTTCGCAGCGATGCTTGGACTGAGCTTCGTATCTACAGCGGCTTTCGCGGATGCGAGCAAGGGACAGAAAATCTACTCCAAGAAACTGAAGAAGGTCTGCGGTTTCAACGGAGCGAAATTCGCTGCAAAACATACTCAGGACGAGTGGGAAGAGATCTATGAGGAAGGCAAGTTCGAGGACGAGATTCAAAAACTCTGCCCTAAGTATAAAAAAGGCTACCTAAAGCCATCTCAGCTAAAACATGTATACGACTTTGCATATGAGTATGCAAGCGACAGCGGAAACGTTCCAAGCTGTTAATTGACCGGGGCTTCGGCCCCAAACCAAATCTAAAGGAGGTTATCATGAAAAAACTAATGGTTCTTGGTTTAGCTGCTGCTACTGCTATGACACTTATGGCTGCCGACGGTGCTGCTCTTTATAAAAAGTGTGCCGGATGCCACGGGGCTCACGGTGAGAAAAAAGCTCTTGGAAAATCTGCGCCTATAAAAGGTTGGCCAAAAGAGAAAATCGTCGAGGCTTTGAAAGGATATAAAGCCGGAACAAGAAACGTTCACGGAATGGGCGCGTTGATGAAAGGCCAGGTTGCAAGCCTTAGCGACGAAGATATCGAAGCTATCGCAGACTACCTATCCAAACAGTAAATCCTAATCCGGGTTTTATCCCGGATTATACGAACTGACTTACCCACTGCACTATCTGAGGCGCGCTTAAAGCCCCGCTTACCCTATCCAACTCTCGTCCATGTTTAAAGGCTATCATTGTAGGAATCCCTCTTATGCCAAAGGGCTGTGCCAGTTGTGGATACTCCTCCGTATTTACCTTGGCGAACCTGGCTTTTAATGGAAAATGTTTTGCGGCCTCTTCAAAGTTTGGAGCCATCATTCTGCAAGGTCCGCACCAGGGAGCCCAAAAATCGACGATAACGGGAATATCGTTTTTTGTTATCATAACCTCGAAATTTTCAGGGGTCAGCTCTATTGGGTGGGTGTCTAGCAGATTGTATCCGCACTTTCCGCATGTGGCCTTGTTATAGTGATCCTTTTTTGGCAGTCTGTTTACCGCAAGGCAGTTTGGACAAACAACGTTTATCGTCTCCATAGTTGCTCCTTTTTAGATTTTTTACTATATTATCAAACCTGATATAAATTTTATAGTATAAAAGTTGCAAAGGAGGGGGATGAAAAAGGGAGTGTTACTTTTGATACCGTTCATACTGCTGCTTATAGCGGCCATTTTCAAAAACCAAAACGGCGTATCCAAAAAGGTTCCAAAGAATTGCAGCCATCAACAAAGCCACCTTCACCTAAACAGAAACAAAAATGGGGTAGAGCTTTTCGAGGACTATGTGGTAAGCGTGATAAAACATGGCTCTGGAAGCCTTGGATTCGCCACGAAAATGGAAGGGGGATATGTAAGCGAAGATGACGCTAAAAAGATAGCCGCATACCTGGCTACCCTTCAAGGGTATAAACCGACACATCCAGAGTTTGTAAAGGAGGGAGCGGCGCTTTACTATGGAAACTGCGTGGGGTGTCACCAAAAAGGGGTTAAAAGTTTCCCCGACCTTACGAGAAAACCGCTGCTTGGAATTGAAAAAATGGCAAATAAGCGATAAAATAGTAAAAATGCCAAAGGATTTGTCATGGCTGCATTTGACGTAAGCAAGATAGACGCTATCTATCCGACAAAAGGCGAAAGGCACCCTTACAATCTGTGGGGGTTTAAAAGAGGTAAAAAAAGGCCCAAACTGAAGAAGAAAAAGGAGCCAAGAAAAAAAACCGGGCGTATAGATATCTATGTATAAAGGAGCGAGATGGGAAAAGTTTTGATAATAGGCGCAGGCGGCGTAGGAAGGGTTGTAGCGCACAAATGCGCGCTGAATCCGGATACATTCCATCATATTACACTTGCCAGCAGAACGCTTGGCAAGTGCGAAGAGATAAGAGATGAGATAAAGCGGAAGTGGAACCAGGATATAGACGTTGCCAGGGTCGATGCCGACAACGTAAACGAGCTGATAGACCTCATCAGGCTGACAAAGCCGGATCTGGTTATAAACGTGGCCCTGCCCTACCAGGATCTTACCATTATGGAAGCCTGCATGGAGACAAAGGTGGACTATCTCGATACGGCCAACTACGAACATCCGGATACGGCTAAGTTCGAGTACAAACAGCAGTGGGCTTTGGACGAGCCTTTTAGACAAAGGGGTATCATGGCCCTGCTTGGCAGCGGCTTTGACCCAGGCGTTACAAACGTCTTTGTGGCCTATGCACAAAAGCACTATTTCGACACGATAGAGTATATTGATATTTTGGACTGTAACGCCGGAGACCACGGCTATCCGTTCGCTACCAACTTCAATCCGGAAATCAACATAAGGGAGGTTAACTCCAAAGGCAGATACTGGGAAAACGGAAAGTGGATAGAGACGGAGCCCATGGAGAAGAAGATGGTATGGGACTATCCAAAAATAGGCCCCAAAGAGAGTTACCTGCTCTATCACGAGGAGGAGGAGTCTTTGGTAAAACATATTCCAGGTCTTAAAAGAATCAGGTTCTGGATGACTTTTAGCGAAAGTTACCTGACACACCTGAAAGTTTTGGATAACGTGGGGCTTACCAGGATAGACCCAGTAGAGGTTGACGGATGCAAGGTAGTGCCCCTTCATCTGCTAAAAGCCCTGCTTCCAGACCCGGCAAGCCTTGGAGCCAGAACCAAAGGAAAGACGAATATAGGCGTGGTCTGCGAAGGGGTTAAAGATGGTAAGAGAAGAAAGATATACATCTACAACATCTGCGACCACCAGGAGGCCTTCAAGGAGGTCTACAGCCAATGCGTAAGCTACACTACCGGGGTTCCGGCGATGATTGGGGCCAAGATGATGCTGGAGAAGAAGTGGCACAGACCGGGGGTTTGGAATATGGAGCAGTTCGACCCGGACCCCTTTATGGAAGAGTTGAACCGACAGGGACTGCCCTGGGAGGTTTTGGAGATGAATCCGGATGAGACAAGGGAGATAAAATGAAAAAGATACTACTATCGGCGCTGCTTGCCGGCGCACTGGTTGCAGGATGGCAGGATATGCTTGGAAACGCCGTCAAACAGTATAGCGGCTCACAAAAAAATGCCGGTTCAACAACCGCAACTTCACTGCCTGGAACAACAAAGGAGAGCTCGGCTATAAAAGAGGCCTTGGAGATTGGTGTGAAAAAGGCTGTGGATACACTTGGCAAAAAGGGAGGGTTCTATGATAATCCTTTGGTTAAAATCCCCCTTCCAAAAAACGTTCAAATGGTAGGAGATACACTTAAAAAGGCGGGTATGGGAAAATATGTGGAGCGCTTTGAGCTATCGATGAACCGTGCGGCCGAGGAGGCGGTACCCGAGACTGCGAAAGTGCTGGCCGAAACCATAAAAGAGATGAAACTCGAAGACGCCAAAAAGATAGTAACAGGCCCCGATAACGCTGCAACCGAGTATTTCAAAACCCATGCCGGAGAAAAACTGGCGAAAAAAATCGCTCCAATTATAAAAAAACATATGGAAAACGAAAACGTGACCAAATACTATCAGACAATGATGGAGTATTACAACCAGTATGGAAAGAGATACACATCCAACAAATACGCACAGGCTGCTTTGGGAGCCCTGGGTATGGGAGGCAAAGGTAGCGCTATGCCAAAAGAGGATGAGAAGGATTTGACAACTTACGTCACCAACAGAACCCTTGAGGGACTTTACAAGATGATAGAGGAGCAAGAAAGAGCGATTAGAAAAAATCCAGCCGCAAGAGCCACCAAACTTTTGCAAGAGGTATTTGGTGGAAAGTAGCATAGAGCGGGTTTTACCAAAAATAAAAACCCCCTCATACGTTTTGGAAGAGGCACTTTTGAAAAAAAACCTCAAGCTGCTTAAAAACATAGAGCAAAAAAGCGGGGCCAAAATCATTCTGGCCCTAAAGGGTTTTGCCATGTGGAGCACCTTCGATATGGTAAGAGAGTATCTAAGCGGCGCCACGGCCAGCGGCCTGTGGGAGTGCCAGCTGGCCTTTGAGGAGCTAAGAAGAGAGGTTCACACCTACTCACCAGGCTTTAAAGAGGATGAGATAGAGCTTATCGCAAAGATGAGCGACTATATCATATTCAACTCCATAAACCAGTTCAAAAAGTATAAAGAGCGGGTTAAAAATATCCATCCGGATATATCTTTGGGTATCCGGATAAACCCCCAAACCTCCGCCGCCCCGGTGGAGCTTTACAACCCATGCGCCCCATACAGCCGCCTTGGAGTTACCAAAGAGGCCTTCGAGTGGGACGATATGATGGAGGGTTTTCACTTTCACGCTCTGTGCGAGGAGAGCGCCGAGGCTTTGGAGCAGGTGCTAAAATCCTTCGAGGAGAGTTTCAAAGAGTTTCTGCCCCGGCTTAAGTGGGTGAATTTCGGCGGCGGACACCATATCACCAAGAAAGGTTACGACACTCAAAAGCTGATAAGGCTTATCAAAGATTTCAGCCAAAAGTATGGCCTTCAGGTCTATCTTGAGCCTGGAGAGGCCGTTGGGTGGCAAACGGGTGTGCTCGTGGCCTCGGTGGTTGATATAGTCCATAACCAGATGGATATAGCAATTCTCGATACATCGGCGGAAACCCATATGCCAGACGTTTTGGCGATGCCCTACAGACCTGAGGTTAGAGGCGCAGGTATGCCGGATGAGAAACCTTACCGATACAGGCTTGCCGGCAACAGCTGCCTGGCCGGAGATATCATAGGAGACTACAGTTTCGACAGACCCTTAAAACCGGGAGATAAGATAATTTTTGAGGATATGATACACTACACTTTTGTCAAAAACACCACGTTCAACGGTATCCGGCTCCCCTCACTGGCTATTTTGAAAGAAAACGGAGATTATGAAGTTATTAAAAGATTTGATTATTGCGATTATAAGCATAGGCTCTCTTAGCTACCTGCTCTTTTTGCTCTATCTCTATTTCAATCAGGAGAGACTGATATTTTTAAACAGCCTGGCACCAAAGGAGATAGATTTGCCAAAGGAGGCAAAAAGGCTCTTTGTAGAGGGAGTTGAGGTAGCTTTGATAGATAGAGGCGCCGATACTACACTTTTTTACTTTGGCGGAAACGCAAACAACGCTTTCGAGTTTTTGAAGTGTCTAAAAGAGCTGCCCTACAACATCGTAGCGATGAACTACCCGGGATTTGGAAAAAGTGTTGGAAAACCCTCGCAAAAGGCCATATTCGAGGCTGCCAAAAAGGTTTTTAAGAGGTTTAAAACCAAAAAGAACATAGTGGTTGGAAGAAGCCTTGGAACGGCCGTAGCAGCGTATATATCACAGGATAAAGATATATCCAAAGTCATTTTGATAACCCCTTTTTACTCTTTGAAAGAGCTTGCAAAACGCTTCTATCCGGGAGTGCCCGTATCTTTGATACTCAAACACCCATTTGAGACATACAGATACATAGAAAAAAGCTGCGCGGATGTCTATGTGATATTGGCGCAAAATGATGAGACCACTCCACGGGAAAGTTACGAGAAACTGAAAAAACATATAAAAAATCTAAAAGATGAGGTTGTGATAGAGGGCTCAAGCCATGGGGATATTTTATCTTTTCCAAAAACCTGTGAGAGCGTAAAGAGGTTTGGGCGGGAGGACTAAGCCTCCTGTCCGGGCAGAAACTCCACTTTATCGCCCTCTTGCTCCGCAACCAACCCCTCTACAGGAGTATAGACGAAGCTTCCTGTATCTTCGTCATAACCTTCAAGCTTGTAGATTTTACCGGTTTTCGTCACGATTACCCAGTCAAAGCCGTTTTCGCTCTCATCGTTGTATTTTACGAAAGGATACCCCTTTGCCTCAAGCTGTGCCAGAAGCTTAGCCAGATCCTCCTGGGAAGTTGTTATAAACTTTACCCTGCCATCATCGTCGATAAAGCCTTTTACGCCGCTTAACTTCTCATACTTAAAAGTGCCCTTCTCTTTATCCACGCCAACAAGATTGTAAACCACTCCGCTCGTTGTAACGTAAACCCAGTCAAAGGGGCCGTGGCCGTATTGGACGAACTCTCCGGATACGGGAAGCACGACTCTGTTTTGCGCTTTTAAAATACTCTGTTTGATCTTTTCCACTCTTTTTTTGTAAGCCTCTTTGACTCTCTCTTTAATCTTCTCCATATCCGGATGCGAGAGGTCCAAATCTTTGAATAGATCCTCCTGTTTATAAAACTTTATCGCCTTTTTTACCTCTTTTAAAAGCTTTTTTACCTCTTTTGGAAGAGTAGGATCCTTTAACTCCTGATCTATTGTGCTTAAAATCTCCTCTTTACACTTATTGGCCTCCTGGTAAAAAAGATCTTCCATATCCTGCTGCTCCGTGTCGCCGGTTTGGCTTTGGGGCTTTCCATCGTAATGGTCTTGCACATGCTGGGCCATATTCTCTTTTTGCTGTTGAACGGTATCCATATACCCTTGTGGCGTATCTACTATATCTTGCGGCTTTTCATATCCGGAATGGTTTTTATGATCAGGCTTTGGATCTGTTGGGCTTGGGGGTGTCACCGCAGATCCGGTGGATCCGCTTTGCTGATTGGCACCGGCCTGTTCGGCCTCCTCACTGTGCTCTATCATATCGGCAAAACCCATATATCCACCGATTCTCTCCTTGGCGTATGTTGAGCTTAAAAGCAGTGAAGCGGCCAAAACGCTTATCATCAAACCTTTTTTCATATCATTCTCCTTTTTTTATTCTAACCGTATTGTGACACAAAAGGAGTAAGTGGTAAGTTATAAATATGTTAACCAAACGTTATCAAAACCGCTGTCCAAAACCTACGCTAAAAATCGAGTCTACGGTCTTGGAATCCAGAGCCTTGGAATAGGTGGCAAACAGGTAGAAACGGTTTTTAAATTTCCATTCGCCCTTTAGATATAAAATATTGTGTGACAGCCCGAACTTGCCCCTGTGGTAGTAGTATGAGAGGTTTAGGGAGTGTCTGTCGAAGAACTTCTCAAAACCCAGATATGCCCCGTAACTGTTTTTAAGCCTGCTGCCCCTGAATCTATCTTTTGTATAGATATAGTAGGCTCCAGAGACTATCTTGTAACCCAGATAGTAGTAGTCGCTGCTGAGATAGAGCCCATAATCGGCCCTGTTTCCGCTGCTGTTATATGTAGGCAGATCCACTCCTACCCCAACGTACAGATCCCACATCGGGGTAGGATTGAAAAGATAGTCCGCTTTTATATTGGTATCTGAAAAGCCCTTTTTGTAGTTGTTGTCAAAAAAAAGTCCCGTTATGGAGAGGTCGAACCTGTTTTTGTATATAGTCAGGTTGAAAAGATAGCCGTTTTCATAAAAATCATCATCTTTGGCATAGAGGTATTCAAAGTAGTATTCGAGCCTTTTTGGCTTGATAAGCTTCTCCACACTGCAGCCATATTCGTCCACTATATCGCTAAAAGGGGTGTTGGGACATCTGTCATAGATATCTGGAACACCATCCAGGTCGCCATCTTTATACTCATTTGCCAAAACCTGCGTCAAAACAATCAATAAAATCACAACAGCTCTTATCATCAGTGCTTTCCTTTTGTATGCAAAGGGGTTCTTAAAATCTTTTGAAGGTGTATAATCTGTGAGGACTGTATATCAAGATTGAGCTCAAAAATCTTTCTTTTAAGCTCGTTCATCAGGTGGCGGCGCTCGGCCTGGGGCGCCGCCATAATCTTCTCTATCTCCTTGTCGATATCGAACTTTTTGGTAGTGTTGCTCTCATCCGCAACCATAAAAACCAACAAAAGAACCAACAGCGACAAGATCTTTTTCATCTAAAGCTCTTTTAAAACCTCTTGCATAAGCTCGATATGAAAATCCTCCTGGTTGTTGATAAAATCGAAAAATAGGCTCAAAGATTCATCTTTAATGCTCTGGCTCAGTGCCCTGCACTGCTCTTTTGCGGCCATCTCCTCCTCTATTCCATCTTCTAAAAACTTTTTCAAATCATCGAACTGATATACCTCTTTCATAACGGGCCTTGGTATTTGCAAAATCCCAAGCTCGGCCTCCAACAGGGCGAAGGATTTGAGGTGATAGATAGACTCCTCTATCAAATCGTCGAAAACCGAGATGACTTTTGGGTTGTCAACCCTCATTTTCGAGTAAAAATAGGTGATAATCAGCTCATACTCCTTGTATGTCTCCTCGAAAAGAAACTCAACCAAAGATTTCAGGCTCTCCTTATCCAGCTCTTTGTATCTTAGGTGCCTGTCAAAAGCCGTGATTTTATAGTCTTTAAAATTTTTTAGACAAAAGAGCATATATCTCTCATCGGATTTTATTCTAAAAAACAGAGGTCCCTCTTTGTATAAAAGCTCCATAGAGACTATCAAATCCTCCAACATCTCGTAAGCCTCTTTCGCCGTAGAAAATTTTAGCTGCAGATTATCCCTATTCCAGTCAAAATCCCCCTCTTTTGCAAGCCATTTAAGATGCCTGAACTCCATAGCTGCGAAATCTTCGAGCATATCCGCCTCTTTGGAGCGGGGAAGCGCGAATGAGACGAAAAGCATCTTTAGCCAAAGTTCGTGTTTTTTCCTGAAAATCTCTCTCATTTTCCCACCTCCTCGTCGGTAGGACAGCTAAGTGTCACATACTCCATATGCTCCCTCTCTTCTCCTCTTTTTCTATCCTCATAATCCTTCACGGCAGCCTCGAAAGCCCTTGCCACCACCTC
>JAMOUF010000073.1 GCA_027068245.1 Campylobacterales bacterium
TGCCCCTTTTACCAATATATCCGGATAGATTTTTTTTATCAGGTTATACGGGGTATCCTCCTCGAATATCACCACATAGTCCACCACCTCCAGTGCCGCTAAAAGGTAGGCCCTGTCATACTGGTCGTTTACGGGCCGGTTTTTACCTTTTAGCCGTTTTACGCTCTCATTGGAGTTTACCCCCACTATCAGCACATCACCAAGCTCCTTGGCCTTTTGGAGATATTTTACGTGGCCTATGTGGAGTATGTCAAAACAGCCGTTGGTAAAGACGATTTTTTTACCCTGCTCCTTGAGTGCATTTACGATATCCTCTATCTCATCCGCATCTTTTATGAACTCGTCGCTTGGAGCTTTATGCAACGCTCTTTCATACTCCTCTATCTCGGCTATCGTGGCGGTGGCCGCACCCAGTTTTCCCACGACCACGCCCGCGGCCAGATTGGCGTAATATGCGGCCTCTTCAAGCCCTTTTCCAATGGCGCTGAAATATCCCAAAGCGGCCAGCACCGTATCTCCCGCACCCGTTACGTCGTAAACCTCCTTGGCGAATGTCGGGATTTTTTTGAAATCCTCTCCAAAAATCGCCATTCCCTCTTCACTAAGCGTTATTATCACGTTTTTAAAACCGAATCTGTCCTTTAAATAAAAACCCGCCTCTTTGAGGCTCTCCTCATCCTTTATATCGATTTTACCGGCCAGGGAGGCCTCTTTTTTGTTGGGAGTTATAAGGTCCGCGCCCGCGTATTTGGAGTAGTCGTCCCCTTTTGGGTCCACAAAGACGGGGGCTTTCGCCTCTTTTACAATCTCTTTTGTCAAATCCTCTCTTAAAACCCCTTTGGCGTAATCCGAGAGCAGTATCAAATCGTAACCGCCCCTTTTTACCACATCCAAAATATACTCTTTGGAGGCATCCTCAATCTCTCTTCTTTCCTCCCTGTCCACTCTGACTATCTGCTGGTTCGAGGCGATTATACGGCTCTTTTTTGTGGTGGGGCGCTCCTCTTTCGCCAGGTTCAGGTTTACGCCTTTGGATTTTAGCCTCTTCTCTATCCACTCCCCGTTGCCGTCGCGCCCTATAACGCTGGCTACGCTCACATCGGCCCCAAGAGCCAAAAGGTTGTTTACGACGTTTCCGGCACCCCCCAACAGCTCGTACTCCTTTTGCACGTCGATTACCTGCACCGGAGCCTCGGGACTTATCCTCTCACACGAGCCCAATATATAGCCGTCTATCATCAAATCCCCGATTACCAGGATATGCGGCCTCATAAAACCTCTTCCTCGTAAATCTTCTTTATATAATCTTTATCGGCTCTTATCCCCTCTTCCAAACTAAACCTTGGCTCATACCCCAAAGCCTCTTTGGTAGGCTCTATGTCGGCCTGGGTAAAGAACTGATACTGCTTTACATATGGGTTTGGAATATAGCTGTCCTTCCGTTTTATTCCCAGCTCGCTTTTCAAAATATCCACGATATCTTGAAAACTTCTCGCCCGACCGGTTCCTACGTTAAATACGCCGCTTCTATTGGGCCGGCAGGCTTTGATGTTCGCCTGTATCACATCATCCACAAAAATAAAATCCCTTTTTATCTTATCACTGCCCTCAAAGAGCCTCGCACTCTCCCCTTTTAGCAGCTGCAGCCCAAACTGGAGCACCATCGACGCGGTTTTATCCTTGAAATACTCCCTGGGACCGTAAACGTTGAAATATCTAAGCCCGACTATGGGGATATCCGTTTTTTTCATATACTCCCAGGCCAGGTTATCCATAGCCAGCTTACTGAAACCATACACATTCGCAGGTGCCTCGACGCCGACCCTGTGGGGTGCCGGGAGTTTGCCGTAAACGGCTGCACTGCTGGCGTAGACCATAGCCGCGTTCATATCCACGGCCATATCCAAAAGGGTTTTGAAGGTATCGAGATTGGTTCTCATCACGATATTTTGGTCCTCTACCGTTGTATCGCTGATGGCTGC
Organism: Campylobacterales bacterium; assembly: GCA_027068245.1. Lineage (GTDB taxonomy): Bacteria > Campylobacterota > Campylobacteria > Campylobacterales > Nitratiruptoraceae > Nitratiruptor. Next base: position 1,983 of record JAMOUF010000073.1, read on the forward strand.
TTGATGAAAGATAAAATCGAAATCATACTCTTTTAGCCTATCCAAATCACTCACCAAATCCCCGGTGACAATCTCTCCTTTGAACCCGATGAGGTTTTTGAAGTGTCCAAAAGATGTAAGATTGCCGTTGTCAAAGCGGCTGGCATCCCTGAACTTGTCGAAAATCACGATTTTGGCATCCGGATAGTGCTTTTGAAGGTAAAGGGCCAGATTGCTTCCTATAAACCCGGCCCCTCCAGTGATTAATATATTTTTGTCGTTGAAATCCACGTCACTATATCTCATAGTCCCCTCTTCGGTTTTTTATAATCCCAATTGTATCAAAAAGCGTTTTTTTCTTCAGCAACACGGTGTTCCCCACTCCAGCACTTTTTGCAGCCTCGATATCTGAAGGTTTGTCGCCTATCATCCAGGAGTTTTTTGTATCGATGCCGTATCTTTTTACCGCCTCCTCTATCATTCCAGGCTCCGGTTTCCTGCACCCGCATCCTCTATCCGGATGGTGGGGGCAGTAAAAAACCTCCAAAAGCTCTATACCTCTTTTTTCCAGCTCACTTTTCATATGCTCCGTAACCTCGTTGAAATCCTCCAATGTATAATACCCCCTGCCTATTCCGGACTGGTTCGTCACCACAACGAGCTTATAGCCCATATCCAAAAACTCTCTCAAAGCCTCGAAAACTCCATCTATGAATTTGAAATCTTTCACACTCCCCACATAACCAAAATCCTCGTTTATCACTCCGTCTCTATCCAAAAAAATCACTCTCATACTTTAGCCTTAATAAAGAAAAGTTACAATATAATTCAGTATATTTTAACAAAAAGGAGAGTGTATGAAGAAAATGGTTCTACTAACTGCCGTTGCAGCATTGTCACTGATGGCCGCAGACGGGGCGGCGTTATATAAAAAATGTGCCGGATGCCACGGAGCGCACGGTGAGAAAAAAGCCCTTGGAAAGTCCAAAGTCATAAAAGATATGACAAAAGACGAGATTTACCAGGCTCTAAAAGGGTATAAAGAGGGAACTTACGGCGGACCTATGAAAGGCTTGATGAAAGGCCAGGTTGCCAACCTCAGCGACGAAGATATGAGAGCCATTGCAGACTATATAGGAAAGTGATGGAAATTTTCAAGCACCCGGCCGCACCTCAGATTGCGGTCTGGTTCGCTCTGGCCATACTCATGGCCTTTTTATGGTGGATACTCAACAGGGATTAATTTGGCATAATCCTTCTGTCTTTTCTTCTTTTTTCCAAATCTTTTCTCTTTTTCTCCATCATCACAGCGTCTTGAAGTTCCTCTTCACCGTCGAACCTGGCACCATCCAAAAATTTGTTGGTATCATCAAACTGTCCGCTTTTTACTCCCCAAAGTAGCG
>JAMOUF010000074.1 GCA_027068245.1 Campylobacterales bacterium
CTGGCTCCAACCAGTATCTCATACCCAAAACGCTTGAACTCCTCCAAATCCCTTATCAAGGCCAGATTGTCCTCAAGCCTCTTTCCAAATCCAATACCCGGATCCAATATTATATCACTTATGCCAAAACTCAAAGCCACATCGATTCTTTGCCTAAAAAATTCTTCCACCTCCAGCACCACATCCTCATAAAAGGGGTCTTTTTGCATATCCTTTGGGGTGCCTCTCATATGCATCAATACCACCGTAGCACCAAATTCGGCGGCCACTTTGGCAAGCTCCTCGTCTCTTAGGGCGGTTATGTCGTTTAAAATCCTAAACCCCCTGCCAAGGGCATATCTGGCAACTTTTGGGCGGTAGGTATCTATACTGAAAACCGCCTTTTTGAAAAGCTCGGACTCATAAACGGCGTCTATTACCGGTTTTACCCGCTTTAACTCCTCCTCCTCGCTTATCTCCTCGCTTCCGGGCCTTGAGCTCATACCCCCTATATCTATGATATCGGCCCCATCTTCTATCATCTTCTCTATCGCCTCTACAGCCCTTTGGCCCAAAAACCTGCTCGATGGATAGAAACTGTCCTCGTTGGCGTTTATGACCCCCATTATTTTGGGCTCGAAACTCTTTTTGGAGTTTTTCAAAAACTCTTTTAGGTTTTTTGCCAGCTCTTTAAGTCCAAAGGGCTGGGCGCCCTCTTTTTTCGCCAAAAGCTCCATATGTTTTCTCGTGCCTATCAAAAGGGCGTCCACACTTTTTTGCGAACATGTCACGACGCCAACGGGCACGGCCAGGTCCGCGCCCACGCTCAAAGCGTCCTGTTTCAGGATATTTGCCGCGCCAACATGCATATCCTTTATCTCAAAAAGCAAAATCTCGGCCTTTTTTTCCATTATCTTGATACCAGGCCTGTCAACGCCAAGTTTTTGCATATATTTGACGGGCTCCACCCCCACTCTTTTTATCTTCATCTCTTCTTCTTTTTATGTTTTAAAACTATAAGTCCTGTCGTTATGATTGTGGATGCGGCAGCCGCATTGAGCTCTATCAGCTCAAATGCTCTTTTAAAACTATCAAGCTCCCTCTCATCCAGCCTGAACTCCTCTTTTACAGAGTATTTTAACATACCCTTTACAACGGCTTTCAACTCCCGTTTATCTCTTTTTTTCGCCTCTTTTACAAGCTTGTAAAGCATCTCCAAATCGAAATTTTCAAAGTCGATATCCTCTTGTAAAGAGTCCGTTTTAATCTTTTTTACAGGAAGCCTGGATAAGACCGTGGGTAGAAACGTGGAGCTGTTTTTGGCTACAAGTATGAAATATATATTTTTTGGGGGCTCTTCTATGATTTTTAGCAGTCTGTTCTGGGCGTAGACATTGTATCTGTTGGCAAAGGCGACGATAAATTTTTTATCTTCCACGCTTAGCATAGCCTCGTTTATAAGCTCCGAGGCATCCTCTATCTTGAACTCATCCCGCTCCAGGATATGAAGCCTATGCGGCTCCAATTTCTCTTTCAAGCTCTCCTTGAACCCCTCGAAATCCTCGGTTATGAGAATATGGGAGCCCTCAGTCAAACTCCACCTCGCTAAAAAGCGCCACGTCCAGACTTTTGTCGAAGAGACGGAAAAGCTGGAGCAACTTGAAGTCAAGCATATCGTCAAAACTTTTCAGGGTAAAGTTGTTCTGCATATCCTCATCCATAATCCACAAAAAACTGTCGTCTTTATATTTGGCTATATTGACATAAGGAGTGGTCGCTTTGCCGATATACCAGATAAAATATCTCTCCTCAAAGGAGATGTTCAGCATATCGAAAAGCAGCTCTATCTCTTCGTTTTTGCGGATATTTTCGATATATGGTGCTATATTTTTCAAAAGATAGACGGGAACAAATGGCCTGTTTTTTATCGGCCTGTTTATAGAGGTTGTCACATACTCCCCAAACCACTGCCTCTCTGTATCGGTCAGCAGCAGCACACTGTAACCCTCTATTATTTTGACTACTGCGTCCTGGACCAGAGGGAGCCACTCGTAGCGCCTCTCCTCCAGCCAGTTCATCAGACTTTTGTCATATCTTATCGTCTCCAAAGTCCATTGGTCGAAGGTTTTCATCTGTCAAGTTCATAAGCGCTGTGTAGGGCTCTTACAGCCAGTTCGCTGTATTTTTCGTCTATTATCATAGATATCTTTATCTCGCTGGTGCTTATCATCTCGATATTTATATTCTCTTTGGCCATCGTCTCGAAAGCCTTGCTGGCAACGCCGCTGTGGGACTTCATACCGACGCCTACTATACTCACCTTCGCCACATGGGGGTCATACTCCACGCTCTCGATTTCATTCATAAATCTTTGCATAACCTTTTTAACCATCTCCAGCTCGTTTTGAGGCACGGTAAAATCCAGGTTTGTCTTCTCGTCGTGGCCGATGGTCTGCACTATCATATCGACGTTTATGTTCTCATTCGCCAACGCTTTGAATATCTCCGCCGCAATTCCCGGTCTGTCCGTAACTCCCCTTAAACTTACCCTGGCCTGGTTTTTATCCAGCGCTATCCCGCTTACAAGTGGTTTTTCCATAATCTCCTCTTCTTTTGTGATAATCGTTCCAGGAACGTCTTTGAAACTGCTTTTGGCCTCTATAACCACGCCGAGTTTTTTTGCAAGCTCCACGCTTCTGTTTTGGAGCACCTTGGCCCCAAGACTCGCAAGCTCGAGCATCTCGTCATAGCTGATTTTATCCAGTTTTTTGGCTTTGGGCTCGATTCTTGGGTCGGTGGTATAAACGCCGTCCACATCGGAATATATCTCACACTTGTCCGCCCCCAAAGCACCGGCTATCGCCACGGCCGTCAAATCGCTGCCGCCCCGTCCAAGGGTCGTAACCTCACCATCTTTCGTAATCCCCTGAAACCCGGCTACGACTACCACTTTTCCCTCATCCAGCGCCTTTTTTATGGGTTTGGCGTCAATCTTTTCTATCCGGGCCGTGGTGTGGGATTTGTCGGTTACGATTCCGGCCTGCCTGCCGGTCATCGCCACCGTTGGATGGCCCATCTCGTTCAAGGCGATGGAGAGCAGCGCGGAGGTGACCCTCTCGCCACTGCTTAAGAGCAGGTCCATATCCCTCTTGCTGGGGGTTTTGCTAAAGTGGTTGGCATAGTCGATAAGCTTGTTGGTCTCACCGCTCATAGCCGATACCACAACCACCACGTCGTTTCCCTCCTCCTTGGCTTTTGCCACCTTTTTGGCAACGTTTTCTATCCTATCCAGGTCTCCCACGCTGGTGCCGCCATATTTTTGAACAATCAGCATTAAAAATACCCCTCTTTTTTAAAATATTCCAACACTTTTTTATATACAGGTCTTTTGAAAAATGTCACATACTTAAACAGCTCCTCATACGGAACGAATTTATACTTGCTAAATTCCGGCTCTTTTGTATCCAAATCTATTTTGGCCCCGGGTTTTAGCCTAACCAAAAAGTATTTCTGCCTCTGGCCGTCATACGGATACATCTTTTTTGCTATGGTTTTTGGGAAGTCGTAGCTGACCCAGTCCGGATATTCGGCTATTATCTCAACCTCATCCGTCCCTATCTCCTCTTTAAGCTCCCTTAAAAGCGCCTCTTTGGGATTTTCCCCTTTGTCGATTCCACCCTGGGGAAACTGCCATGAATCTTCAACATCACTTCTTTGGGCTATGAAAAACTCCACTTTCTGAGGATATTTTGAAGAGAGGACAATCGCCGCCACATTTGGTCTGTATTTTTTCATAAACATCCTCTAATTTGGCTATAATTTTTGATGTATAATATCCAAGAACTATTTAAAAAAGGATAAAATTGCTCCTCTATATCCACATCCCCTTTTGCGACAGCAAGTGCCACTACTGCTCTTTCAACTCCTTTACAAAAAATCACCATCTCAAAAACCTCTATGTAGAGGCGCTGCTAAAACAGCTCAGATATGAGATAGAGCGCTTTGAAGCCGATGGTTTCGAGACGGTTTTTATAGGAGGCGGAACCCCTTCTACGCTGAGTTTAAAGAGCTATGAGAAGATTTTTGGCTTTTTAAACCCCTACTTGAAAAACAGCAAGGAGATAACCATCGAGGCCAATCCCACGGCAAAAGCTGAGTGGATAGAGGGGATAAAGGATTTTGCCACGAGAATAAGCTTCGGGGTACAAAGTTTCGAGGATAAAAAACTGAAATTCTTAGGCAGGAACCACACCCAAAAAGAGGCAATATCCGCCATAGAGCATGCATTTGATGCAGGGTTTGAAGATATAAACCTCGACATAATCTACGATACGGCCATAGATACGAAAGAGCTGCTGAAAAAAGATATCGAAACCGCTTTGAGCCTGCCGGTAAACCATATCTCCGCTTACAGCCTTACAAAAGAGGAAAACACCCCTTTTTTTGACAAAGAGGTAAACAGCAAGGAGGAGTTTGGATATTTTATAAAGGAGCTTTTGGAGCGAAAACTTCCCCAGTATGAGGTATCCAACTTTGGAAAACCATCCCTTCACAACAGAGGATACTGGAGTTTGAAAGAGTATGTGGGAGCCGGATGCGGGGCTGTGGGGTTTTATAAAAACAGAAGGTTCTATCCGCAAACAGAGCTGAGTGGATATATAAAAGAGCCTACGAATATACATACAGAAAACCTCTCAAATGAGGATTTAAGAACCGAGAGGATATTTTTAGGCCTTAGAAGCGATACGGGAGTGCCGCTTGAGCTGGTAGAGAAAAACCGCGTCGAAATCCTTTTGGAAGAAAACAGAGTTAAAACCAAAAAAGGGAGGCTCTATAACAAAAACTTCTTTTTAGCCGACGAGATAGCGCTCTTTTTACTTTAAAAAACCCACACTCTTTCTCTTTTTGCCCCCTTGTGATTAAAAAAGGGGATTTTATACTTTTGTAATATCTTTTTATGTAGAATGTAAGCAAAAAAAAGGCTCTCGATGTTTGGAATGGGATTTACGGAAATATTGATGATAGCGGTAATTGCTATAATATTTTTAGGTCCGGATAAGCTGCCTAAATTTCTGGTCGATGTGGCAAAGTTTTTCAAAAGCGTCAAAAGGGCCATAAACGAGGCCAAGGTAAACATAGAAAAAGAGGTCCAGATAAGTGAGCTTAAAGAGGAGGCGTTGGAATACAGACAGAAGTTCACCTCCGCAACATCCCAGATAGAGAACTCCATAAAACTGGAGCTTGAGGAGGACCCGATGGCCGAGGTGGAGGAGATAAAGCACTCGAAAGAGCCAAAGCGCGAAGTGGTGAAATTTAAAAAGAAAAAAATCGATGAGGATGAGATAGATGTTTGAGGAGTTGAAACCGCATTTGGCCGAGCTTAGAAAGAGGCTTTTGATATCCGTGGCCGTTTTGTTCGTGATGTTCGTGATATGTTTCGGGTTTTGGGAACATATACTCGACTGGATGATAGTGCCTTTGAAAGAGGCCCTGCCCCAGGGCAGCAACGTGATTTTCACAAAAGTTGGAGAGGCCTTCTTCACCGCGCTCAAGGTCTCGTTTTTCGCGGCAATCATCTGCAGCCTGCCCGTGATTTTTTGGCAGCTGTGGCTCTTTATAGCGCCGGGGCTTTACGAACATGAAAAAAAGCTGGTTCTGCCGTTTGTTATAGGAGCTACGGGAATGTTTATACTTGGAGCCATGTTCGCATACTATGTGGTCTTTCCATATGGCTTTAGCTATCTTATAAATTTCGGCAGCCAGCTCTTTACGGCACTTCCAAGCATCGGAGAGTATGTGGGCTTTTTTACAAAACTCATGTTCGGGTTTGGCATAGCCTTCGAGCTGCCGGTTATAACCTTTTTTCTGGCAAAGCTTGGTCTGGTGACAGATGAGAGTTTAAAAAGTTTTTTCAAATACGCCATTATCATCATCTTTGCGGTAGCTGCTCTTCTTACGCCTCCGGATGTATTGAGCCAGCTTTTGATGGCAGGCCCCCTTATCATCCTCTACGGCGTCTCCATATTCATCGCCAAGATGGTAAATCCGGCAAAAAAAGACAAAGACGATGAGAGCGACTGAGAGCGGCAGCTACGACTACGAACTGCCAAAGGAGCTGATAGCATCCCAGCCGGCCCAGCCGGCTGACAGCTCCAAACTGCTGGTATACGATAGAAAGAGCGGCCGGATATCGCACCATATCTTCAAAGAGCTTCCTTCCCTAATTCCACAAAACACCCATATTTTTTTCAACGACACCAAGGTGATAAAAGCCAGGCTCTTTGGGAGAAAGTCCAGCGGCGGGAAGGTGGAGCTGCTTATAAACAGGCCTCTTGAAAGCGGCCTTTTCAACGTCTTCATCAAAGGACGGGTAAAACCTCTTACAAAAATTTCCTTTGGTTTGGGGCTGGAGGCGGAGGTGGTAAAACTTTTGGATGATGGCAGCAGAGAGGTTAGGTTCTTTTACCAGGAGAAAGTTTTGGATTTTACCTCACTGCTTCCTTTTTTGGAGAGAATCGGCCACGTTCCCCTGCCTCCTTATATAGACAGGGCCGATACCAAAAGCGATGAGAGCAGCTATCAGCCGCTCTTTGCGAAAAAAGCGGGCGCCGTGGCGGCCCCCACCGCGTCTTTGCACTTTACCCCCGCTCTTTTGAAGGAGATAAAAAGGGATTTCAACACCTCTTTTATCACCCTTCATGTGGGTGCCGGGACATTCAAGCCGGTAGAGGTTGAAGATATAACGAAGCACAAGATGCATAGCGAATATTTTGAGATACCAAAAAAGAGCGCAAAGATAATAGATTCCGATACAAAGATACTGGCCGTTGGGACAACCGTCACCAGAACCATTGAGTATTATGTCCGGACAAAAAAATTGCATGGAGAGTGCGACCTTTTTTTAAACCCGATAAACCCTCCAAAACGAGTGGACTACCTGCTGACGAATTTTCACCTGCCAAAATCGACTCTTATAATGCTGGTGGCCTCCTTTATAGGTATTGAAAAGACGATGGAAATTTATAAAACGGCGGTAAACAACCGATACAGATTCTATAGCTATGGTGACGCAATGTTAATTTTATAAAGGATATATTATGCAAATCCTGTTTATCAGACACGCAAAAGCGGTGGATAGGGAGACATTTTTAGGCGACGACCTTCAAAGGCCTTTGAGTGAGGATGGTATAAAAAAGGCCAGGGAATTTTTTAACAAGATATCCAAAATCTTCGAAATCGATGTGATTATAACCTCAAAAGCGCTAAGGGCGGTTCAGACGGCCAAAATATTGCTAAATTTCTATCCAAACGCGAAATATGTGGAGACCCCTTTGTTAAACCCAGGGGCATCCATACTGGATATAGAAAAGATCATCGACGATTTTAAAAGCTACGACCATATCGCCCTGGTAGGGCACGAACCCGATTTCTCCCTTGCCATTTCCCACCTTATAGGGTGTGGCAGCGGGACTGGAATAAGACTGAAAAAAGCGGGAGTGGCCGAGCTGCATTACGATGACGAGGAGTTCGAGATGCGCTCTTTGCTCTATCCAAGACTGCTTAAGGAACTGTAGTGGAGTTAAAAGGTGGCGACCTAAGCAAGATTTTCATTTTTTTGTTTATACTGATAATTGGCCTTGGCGGCACATATCTGGAGTTTAGAAAACCCAAAAAAGGGGAGGATGAGTTCAGCGTGGACGACAAGGAGCTGAACCGTATAAAAAAAGAGGCGATAGATGATGAAGATAGCCACATTTAACGTAAATTCGATAAACGCGAGGCTGGAGCTGATAAAAAGATGGCTGGTGGAGAAAAACCCGGTGGACGTTTTGGCGATGCAAGAAATTAAATGCGAAGAGTCCAAATTCCCGTTTGAGGATTTCAAGAAGCTTGGATATGAGTGCGCAGTGTTTGGGCAAAAAGGATACAACGGGGTTGCCATATGCTCGAAATTTGGGTTTGAAGAGGTGCAAAAAGGGTTTGGAGACCCCTTTTGGGACGAGCAAAAAAGGGTGATAAGAGGCCGGATAAAGGGTGTGGAGGTCATAAACGTCTACGCTCCCCACGGGGATTTGGATGGGGAGAAGCATATTTACAAACTTCAGTTTTTCAAAAAACTCAAGGAGTATGTGTCGAAATTCGACCTTAAGCGGCAGATGGTAGCTGTTGTGGGTGATATGAACGTGGCAAGGGATGATATAGACGTATGGGCGCCGGAGCTTTTAAGAGGAACCATAGGGTTTATGGATGATGAGAGAGAGGCCTTTGAGGATTTTTTAAGCACCGGTCTGCACGACACATTCAGGGAGTGCCATCCGGATATTCCAGGTTTTACCTGGTGGGACTATATGAGTGCGGCGGTTTTTAGGGATGAGGGTATGAGAATAGACTATATCCTAACCTCGACCCCGCTCAAAGAGCGATGCATCGACATATACGTGGATATGTGGACCAGAAAGAGAAGAAAGCCCACGCCAAGCGACCACGCTCCGGTAGTTGGTGAGTTTGATGTTTGAAAAGATAAAAAGATATTTCATAGACGAATTTGACATATATGAGGTATCTACAGATATTTTTCACTGGAGTATTATCTCCATAGTCGTGGGACTTCTGGTTGGAACGGCGGTAAGCCTGGCCCTGAACGCCCTTGAATACGCCATCGAAGAAACAACATACTGGTTTGTATTTTTGCCTTTTGTTTTATCCTTTGTCTCATACATCACATATAAAACCTTTAGGGATGCGGTGGGTGACGGGACTGAGGAGATAGTAAGGGCCGCCATATATGGCGACAGAAGGCTTAATTTCATAAACTTCATCATCAAACAGGCAGCCACCTTTACCACTATCATTTTTGGTGGTTCCGTTGGAAAAGAGGCTCCATCAGCTCAGATAGGAGCATATATTTCCCATTTATTGTCAAAGATTTTCCATATCGACAGACAAAAAAAGATTATTATCATTATAACAGGAACCAGTGCCGGGTTTGCCGTGGTGTTCGGCGCTCCCATAGCGGCCGGGTTTTTCGCTCTCGAAGCCCTGTTTGCAGGCAAAATTATATACAGGGTTTTGGTGCCCTCGTTGATATCGAGTTTCGTAGCCTTTTGGTGTATGCATATATTTGAAGTGGAGTATATCTATCATCCCATTTTTTTGGAATTCGTTCCAAATCTTTGGGAACTTGTCCATATATTCAAGGCGGTTTTAGCGGGCATTGCCTTTGGCATAGTGGCTTATATAGTAATAATCTCAATGAGAAATGCCCAAAAGATAGCACAGTCTGACTTTATCCATCCGGCGGCGAAAGGGTTTCTTGGAGGGATGATAATCGTTATTTTGGCTCTTATTTTTGGAGAGCGGTATTTGGGGCTTGGGCTTGAGGATATCAATATGGCCTTCAACGACTCGGTCCATTTTTCCTTAAAAGATCCGCTGTTAAAAGATCTTTTTACCTCTTTGACTATAGCCAGCGGAGGAAGCGGGGGGTTTGTTACGCCAATCTTTTACATAGGCTCCACATTTGGAAACTTCTTTGCCACATTTATGGATTCAAATATCAAACTTTACGCAGCTTTGGGATTTGTATCGGTCCTTAGCGGTGCTACCAACTCCCCTATAGCCTCAACCATTCTGGCCGCGGAACTTTTTGGGGTGGAAGCGGCACATTTTGCGGCGGTAACATCCACCATCGCCTATCTAATCTCAAGCAGACAGAGCGTATTTTCTCCGGAAATCCTTGAAACTATCGAAAGAAAGTTCAAGAAGCATATAAAGTCTTAACCTATTTGCAATTACTACATAGGCCGGTAATCATCACTGAAGCCTCCTTGGGCTCAAAACCGGGCGGAAGTTCAAAATCCAACTTTTTAGGAACATCAATATCGTAAATCTCACCGCATTTTTCACATATAAAGTGACTGTGTTTGCTCTTTTTTATCTCGAATCTACTCTTTTTCTTTGGTATTTTTATCTCTTCTATCAATCCCGCATCCAGCATCGTATTGATATTTTTGTAAACGGTTGCCAAAGAGATGGATACAAAGTCTCTCTTTATTTCATTATATATATGGTCTATGTCGGCATGGCCTCTCTCTTCCAAAATCTTTAACATAGCCACTCTTTGTGGAGTAGACTTCAACTCTTTTTTCTTTAAAAGATTTGAGAACTCGATAAATCTATTTTCCAATATTCACCCCCTTAACTTGGCTATTTATACATTAATGATTAAAAAATGTCAAATAAATAATTATATATTAAATTTTTTTATATTCCATTAAGCTATCCAGATAATAATTTTTATCATTTGATTTAACTTATCTTTAAGTATTATTTGGCAATAATTTGGTAAAGGAAAAATTTTTTCCTTTAGTCCGCAAAAGGAGTGCATATGAAAACGTTGTATATTTCGGTCATAACAGCCGCCTTTTTGAGTGCGGCTCCTCTGGGATTGCCAAAGCTCCACATCCCCGAATCCAATCCCCAGACGAAGGCGAAGGTGGAGCTGGGGGAGATGCTCTTTTTCGATCCGTCCTTCAGCCGCGACGGGACCATCAGCTGTGCCACGTGCCACGACCCCGACAAGGCATTCACCGATCAGCTTCCCGTCTCGGTGGGAATAGATGGCAAGAAAGGGACCAGAAACGCCCCGACGGTCATAAACGCCGCCTACTACACCAGCCAGTTTTGGGACGGACGTGTGCAGAGCCTGGCCGAGCAGGCCAAATTCCCGCCTATCAATCCCGTGGAGGGCGGACTGCATGACTGGAGTGAAGTGGTCTCGATCATGAAGAAAAATCCCGAATATGTCAAAAGAGTCAAGGAGGTGTTCGGCACCGACGAAATCACCATCGATCATTTCGGTATGGCCATCGAAGCGTTCGAGCGAACCATAATAGAGGGTGACAGCCGGTTCGACCGCTACTACTTCGGCGGCGACGAGTCGGCTCTAAACGAGCGGGAAAGAAACGGCTTGGCTCTCTTTTTGGGCAAGGGGCGCTGCGTGGAGTGCCATACCATCAGCCAGACACACGCGCTCTTTACCAACAACAAATTCCTCAACCTTGGAGTGGGATGGAGCAAGATCGAAAAGGATCTTCCATCCATTCTCAAAGCCTACGATATCAAAGATACCCTGGCCGAAGATGAAGCGGTATTGATGAACGAAAAGTTCAGCGAACTTGGCAGATATGTCGTCACCAAAGAGATCGACGATATCGGCGCATTCAAGACACCGACCTTGAGAAACGTGGAGCTGACCTTTCCATATATGCACGACGGCAGCCTCACCACACTCGAAGAGGTGATCGTCTGGTACAACAACGGTGGCAGGCTGAGCCCGGACGATCCTCTTAGCCCATTCATCGACGGCGGTATCCGGGAGCTTGGGCTCACCGCCCAGGAGATGGAAGATCTGGTGGCGTTTCTCAAGACACTTACATCACCACAAAGGATGAAAAAATGAGACGAAGAGCATTTATCAAAGGATCTTTGGCCCTTGGCGCCGCGGCGATACTGCCCTTAAATATCGTAGAGGTCGAGGCGAGCGAGGCCCAAAGCTTCACGTTCGCCTTCATCAGCGACGCCCATCTGCAGCACATCAAGGGCGACAGCTTCGTCCAGAACTGGGACAAAGGGCTCAAAATGGCGGTAGCCGAGTGCAACCTGCTCGATCCCAAACCAGATTTCATCATCTTCGGCGGCGATCTGGCCCAGCTTGGAAAGCCCGAAGAGCTCGACCACGGCGCCGAAATACTTTCGGCGCTGCGAGCTCCTGTGAAGATGATGCTGGGAGAGCACGACTACTATCTCGATCTGGGAGAGAAGTGGGGGCAGATGTTTGGCGATCACTACTACAGTTTCGATCACAAGGGAGTCCACTTCGTAGTTCTCAATTCCATCCTGACCGATGAGAGATGGATAAAGAAGTGGGCGACGCCCATGGAGCGGATGCAGACGATGGCGGGGCTCGACGATCCCAACGGCTCCCCGTTTATGGTGGGCGACGAGCAGTGGAAATGGCTAAGACGTGATCTGCAAAACTATTCCGACGACACGCCGATCGTGGTCTTTAGCCACTCGCCGCTGCAAAAGATCTATAAAGGCTGGAACTTCTGGACGGACGATTGTGAGAGATTCTACGACATCGTCAAACGTTTTCACAAAGTCAACGTCATCTACGGCCACGTCCATCAGATCCAGTACAACAAAATAGGCAACATCGCCTTCAACAGTGTCATGTCCACCGCATGGCCCTGGCCCTACCCCGACAGCTACAAAAAAGCGGGGGTGAAGGTGCCCAAGATGACGGTAAAGATGAACAGGGCCGATCCGTTCTTCGAAAGGGACGCGACGGGATGGCAGTTCATCGACGTGCACAGCGGCAGGTGCGATCTGCACTACATCCTGCCCAACAACACCAACCGGACGGTGGCCTACGACTTCCAAGCAAACAGGCCCAAAAATAGAAGGTATCAGGACTGCCCGATACCGCCTCAACACCACTACTAAGGAGGAGATCATGAGAGCGTTCACACTGGCGGCCCTGCTCGCGGCCGCCCTTTTGGCAGACGAATTCACCAAGGCCGATCT
>JAMOUF010000075.1 GCA_027068245.1 Campylobacterales bacterium
TTAGAGGCTTGGCAAACACCAGTTGGATAGGGCCCATGGGCGAGATCCACTCCAAAGCCATACCTGCGCCGCTTCTGGTTATCTCCGTATAGCTGTTCTCCCCGATACCGCCATAGTCGACGAAAAATGTAAGCCTCATTTTTGCCTCTTTCATAATCGGGATACTGGCCTCAAGGGAGGTTGAGAACATCTTTTTGCCGCCTATCAGCCTTCCCTCCTCATCTTTTGGCGATATGGAGGAGACCTGATATCCCCTAAGCGTCCTAAGACCACCCAGGAAAAATTTTTCAAACACAGGCAGATATCCCCTATCGTCTATATATCCCACTCGACCTTTAAGTCTTAAAATCATATCGTAATCGATATAGTCCTCAAGCCCCAGGTAGTAAGAGGCCTTTGTGTAATATTTCGTATATTTCTCATCCTCGCCAAGGCCTGCGTATTCCATCGAGGCCGAAGCATACAGACCTGTTCTTGGAAGGTAGTAATCGTCGGTATTGTCAAATGTCAAAGCAGGAATCAGGGCACTTTTGGTATATTTTCCAGGCTTGAAGTAGTAGCTATCATAACTTACATCGGTAAGCTCGCTGCTTTCATAGGAGTAGGTCAAAGAGCCGTGAAGATATCTGGTAAATTTTCTTCCAAGAGTTACAGAGGCCCCCTTTGTATCCTGGGTATAATCATAACTCTCGAACCTGGTGTTGTAAGCGTTTAGGCCCAGGCTGTAGTCGCTGTCAAAAACGCGTGGGTTGTAGATACCCAGATTGAACCTTAAAGACTTGCTTGAGTAGTCAATGGAGAAACTGCCGTTTATACCGCTTCCAAAAATATTTCTATCGTTGATGGAGGCGTTTATGATAAAACCCTCATAGGAGCTGTAACCGCCTCCTATCATAATATTTCCGGTAGGCATCTCCTTTACCCGCACTATCAGGTCCATCTGATTTGGCCCAACCCTTCTCTCCTCAACCTTCACGTCCTCGAAAAATCCCGTTCTTCTTAAGGCGTTGATGGAGTCTTTTAGATCAGTTACGCTGTATCTGTCCCCTGGAGCAAGATAGATCTCCCGCCTGATAACCCTGTCAAGCGTGCGCTGGTTTCCAGATATTATCACATCCCTGATGTAGACCTTCTCGCCTGGGTTTACTATGTATCTGATCTTTACGGTATGGCTATTCTCATCCTTTTGAAAATCGGGAACCACTCTGGCAAAGGCGTATCCCAAATCTTTTATTTTTGTGGTTATTCGCTCCAGATCCTTTCTCATCTTCTCGATGTTAAAGACTTTTCCAGGCCTGAGTTTCAGCTCCTTTTTCAACTCATTCACATCAATGACGGGCTCCAAAAGCTTTATCTCCACATCCTTTACCCGATATACAGGCCCCTCTTTTATGTGGTATCGCAGTTTACCCTTGTAGCAGTTGAAATCCACCCTTAAAAACGGATCGCTGACCCAGGCGTCCAGATAACCTTTCGTAAGATAGAGATTTTTTATCCTTGCGCTGTCGAATTTCAGCTGGTCCAGTTTCAGCTCACCGCTGTCAAAACCTATCATCCAGCCCAAAAACCTGTTTCGCTCCCTGTTTGCCACAACCCTTTCTATATCGTTTTTGTCTATGTTTTTAATGCCGCACAGAGTTAGAAGATCTATATATACTTTTTCGCCCTTGTTTATGATAAAAATCACTTTCACGCTATTTTTACCGATTTTTTCGGTCTTAACCTCCACAACCGTATCAAAGTAGCCCTTGCTTCTTGCATACTCCTTTATCCTCTTTATAGCCTCCTCTATCTTGGCCTCATCAAAGATATCTCCCTTTTTCAGGCCCAAAATCTCATCCAGCTCCTCTTTTTTATCCTCCAGATACCCCACAACCTCCACTTTGGCGATAAGTGGCTTCTCAACAAAGTGAAAGATGAGCTTTCCATCCTCTTTTTGCTCCACCCAGATATCTTTGAAGTATCCCTGCTTGTAAAACCTCTTAACTGCCTCGTCTATCTTTTCCATATCCGGCTCTCTCCCCTTTTTCACATCCACCATCTCCTTGGCGATCAACGGGGAGAGATGCAGCAGCCCCTCAAACTCTATATCGGTAACGGGTGCCGCAAAGAGAGGGTAGGCACAAAGCAGAAGATATCTTTTTTTCATTATCACAGGCCTTAAATTTTTTTCTTTAGTTTATCAATATTTTAATTAAGATTGATTAAAAGGTCGCTATAATAAGCAAAAAAAAGAGGTTGTTAATGGTAGCGGCTGTTGTTGGGTTGGGTTTGATGGGAGGCTCTTTGGCGCTTGATCTAAAAGACAAGGGTCTTGCGGATAAAATCATCGGATATGACAGAAACGAGGAGCATAAAAAAGAGGCTTTGCACCTGGGCCTGGTAGATGAGATCGTGGAGTTTGAGGAGATAAAAAAAGCCGACATCATATTTTTGGCAATTCCCGTAGAAGGTATCATACGGACGTTGCCAAAACTTGAGGACGTGGATAGAAAGACCACGATCGTGGACCTTGGCAGCACCAAAGAGAAAATCGTAAAGGAGTGCCCAAAAAAGATAAGAGCGCAGTTCATAGCGGCCCATCCCATGACAGGCACCGAATACAGCGGCCCCCTGGCTGCCGTAAGAGGGCTTTACGAGGATAAAATCGTGGTTTTATGCAATACGGAGGAGAACGACAAAGAGCATCTACAAAAGGCTGAAAACATCTTCGTATCCATAGGGATGCAGATAGTCTATATGGACGCAAAAGAGCACGATCTGCACGCCGCATACATAAGCCACCTCCCCCACGCCATCAGTTACGCACTCGCAAACGCGGTTTTAAAACAGGAAGACCCAAAAAGCATCCTCATTTTAGCTGCCGGCGGATTTAAGGATATGAGCCGCCTTGCCAAGAGCAACCCCAAAATGTGGTGCGATATTTTCAAACAGAACAAAAACAACCTTTTAACCTCTATAGAGAGCTTTAAAAAAGAGCTCAGGTTTGCCACCCGCCTTATAGAAGAGGAGAAGTGGGAGGAGCTGCAAGAGTGGATGCAAAAGGCCACCACGCTGCATAAGATTCTTTAATCGTTCAGTTTTCTTACCAGCTCTTCCACATCCTTTTTTCTTATCCGGCTCTTCTTGCCCTCGTATATCTCCTCATAAAGAGCCTCGGCCATACTTCTGGCCTCTTTGGAGCCGGATAGATAGGGTAAAAGCCGGTTTAACAGATCTTTTTTGCCTCTAAAACTAAAACCAAAGCTCTTTTTCTTTTTGAAAAGCAGTATCGAAAAAACCACCATCGCCGCCAGCGACCCCGCCAAAAATCCGAAAACAAAACTTTTTATATCAAACCCGCCCACATCTTTTTGCTCCGTCACATTTACGATCTTTTTGACTTCATCCGCTTTTGGGGGCTTTATGGGGGAAGCTCCAACAACCTCCACTTCCAAAGGGGGGCTTTTTAGCTCTTTTAGGGACTTTTCTTTGAGGGAGAAATACTCCACCCTCACCGGACTTACGGTAAAGTTTCTATCAGAAATGATGGAGAACTTCTGTGTGTAAAGCGAAACCAGCCTACCGTCTATAAGCCTTTCTTGCATTTTTGGTTTATCCTCGTATACCGTAGCACCCTTTACATCAAGATCTATTCCGTCGAAACTCTCCAGGCTTCCGCTACCTCTTAACTCTACCGTTATGTTGACAGGCTCGTTTATTTTGGTTACGTTCTTATCCGCTTTTACGCTTAAGTTAAAATCCCCTACCAGATCCACATCCTTTGGAAGGGGTTTTGCCACTATCGCCACCTCGTTGGATACTACGCTTCTCCATATAGGTGCTGAAACGCTAAAACCGAAAAGATCGGTGGAGCTTTGGGAGATGGCATATTTGAATATAGCCGGGGAGATTTTCAAAAGGCCGCTTTTTTGCGGCAACAGCAAAAACTTTACCCGTTTTATCAGATAGTCTCCATGCTCCTCCAGATATTTGTTCGTGCTTTTAAGTTCCTTTACCCAAAACCCCTCGAACTTTGGCGGTATAAAGTCGTAATTTATGATATTTAGCCCCCTTTTAATCTTAAGCTCCATATCCAAAATCACAGGCTCTCCCACATAGGCCTCTTTTTTATCCGCTTTTAAACCAAACTCCACATAACTCTCTTGGCTTTTTGACTTTTTTACCACCAGCTCTATAGGCTCGCTTTTATACTCTTTCCCATCTATCTTTACGCTTATAGGCTCTATGGTTGTATTCTTATCCGGATAGAAGGTGAGCGAGAGCACTTTGTTTACTACAAAATCCCCGTTTTGGGATATTACCGATTCGCCAAGGCTCTTGCTGACAACATCAAATCCGCCAAGAGTCTGGATATCTGGCAGCTCTATGTCGTTGCCGCTGGCTTTTATAACAAGCCTTGCCTCCTCTCCCACACTCACCGGGTTCTTTTCCAGATATACCTCCAATGAGGATGCGAAAACCGTTAAAAAAACTATTATCAAACTACCAAGGATTCTCATCTTTTCCCTCTTTTGATTTTTTCACTTTTACAGGCGACTTATACAGAAGCGTTCTAACAGGCTCTTTTTTGAGCTGTTTTAGCCATTTTTTCTCCTCTCTGGAGCTTATGGGGGTGTTTTTTGGCTCTTTTGGAGAGTTGTTGGAAGGTTTTTGGTTTTTACCCTTTTTATCGCTTTTTTGCGTCTCTTTTTTATTTTTGCCGCCCTTTTTCTGCTGTTTCTTTTTCTGCTGCTTCTTTTTTTGCTCTTTGTCGTTTTTTTTGCTATTTTTTTTACTGCTCTTTTTCTTCATCTTTTTGGCAAGTTCCAGGTTGTATCTGGTATCCGGATCATCTTTTACTTTCAAAGCCTTCTCATACATCTCAATGGCCTTGTCGAAATTTTTTAGTTTAAAATATGTATTGCCAAGGTTATGAAGCTTTCTAAATTCAAGCTCTTTATTGGCGGTTTGGATTTTGGAGTAGTATTTTAGCGCCTCTTTATATTTACCGGCTTTATACAAAGCGTTAGCCAGATCATAGTAGGCCTGGGGGCTGCGCTTTTGTTTCGCCACCTTCTCAAACTCCCCCGCCGCCTCTTTGTAAGCCCCTCTTTCATAGGCCTCTTTCGCGTTTTTTATATATTTGAAATCAATTATCGAGGCTTTGAGCCCAAATGGGAGGAAAAAAAGCAAAAAGAGAAACGAGAATCTCTTGCCACCTATATCGAAAAATGCCAGAAACAAAAACAGAAGCGCCAAAGCCAGAGGATATGGATAGAGCTCTTTTTTATCCACAATTCTTTCCACCTTTTTGCCGCTCTCATACCCTTTGATTGCCTTTAAAATCCTCTTTATATCCTCATTTGACAACACAGCCTCCACATACTCTCCTCCCGTAGCCCTTGCCAGCTCTTTTATCCTCTCGTTCAACCTAAGAATAACTATATTTCCCTCTTTGTCTTTCAAAAATGCGCCATCCTCCTCCAATGGAGCCCCTTTTTTTGTCGCAACCGCCAGGATATGGACCTTGAACCCCTCCTTTTTGGCAAACTCTATCTCATCTTTAAAATCCTTTTTATCACCCCCGTCGGTTACGAGAAGTATATTTTTCTCTTTTGCCTCCCCAAAGAGCAGCTTGGCGCTCATAAGGGCTGAGAGAATATTGGTTCCTTGCATAGATAGCACTTTGGTATCGAGATGTTTCAGCAAATAGAGCAAAGACTCTTTGTCAGAGGTTACGGGTGAGACTATAAAGGCGTCCTTTGCAAAGGCCAAAAGCCCAATATCCACATTTTCGGCTCTTTTTATAAGCTCTTCTATCTTTTTTTTGGCAAATTCGAGCCTGTTTGGATAGAAATCCTTCGCTTTCATCGATCGGCTTATATCCAGTGCCACAACCAGATTGGCCGACTTTTTGGAAACCTCCACCACTCCCCTTTCATATATGGGCCGTGCCAGGGCTATTATCATAAAAGCCAGGGCCAGAAAAAGGGTGATAACCCTCATTCTCTTATCCATCCCCTGGTCCAGTTTGAGCCGTCTTAAAACCTCGGCATCGAACACCCTCTCAATCATACTCTTATTAGTCAGTACCAGATAGAGCAGCAAAAGCGAGGGTATCAACATCAAAGGGATAAATTCAAAATCTTCAAATCTCATCAAAAGCCTCTTTTTGAATAGATATATATAAATCCAAGCAGAGCCAAAACGGCCACAAAAAGCGGATACTGATACAGATCGTCTTTTTTGATGTAGTGGGCGCCTCTAATCTCGCTCTTCTCAAGCCTGTCGATATATTCATACACCTTTTTCAAGGTTGTGGCGTCCTTTGCGTAAAAATACTCTCCTCCCGTGCTTTTGGCTATCCATTTCAAATAGCTCTCATCTATGTCCCTCTTTGCTCCTATACCTATGGTATAGACCTTCACGCCATATTTTTTGGCCATCTTTATAGCCACATCTATCGGCGTTTTGGAGGCCGTATCTATCCCGTCTGTAAGGAGTATCACGATTTTCGATTTGGCCTTTGAGTTTTTCAGCATCGAAACGCTTTGAAAAAGAGCGTCGTTCAGAGCGGTTTTCTGTCCGGCTATACCGATATCTAAATAATCGAGCAGTTTGATTATCACATCTTTGTTAAAGGTAAGCGGAGAGGCGATATAGGCAAAACTTCCAAAGACTATCAAAGCTATGTTGTCATTCTCTCTTCTTTTTATAAAATCCTTCACCAACTCCTTTACTACCTCGAACTTGCTAAGAGCCAGATCCCTTGGATCAAAGCCGCTCTCTCTCATAGAGCCACTGGCGTCAATCGCCAACACTATATCATATCCCTTTTTTTTCACCTCAACGCTTCTGTCAATCTTCACGGGGCCGGCCAGAGCCACGATAACGCCAAAAATCGCCAGGTATTTTAAAAACTCTGGCAGAAAGCTCTTCTTGCTGGCAGCTTTTTTCAAGATATTTATGTGTGGAAAAATTATGGCGCTCTCTTTGGCCCTGCACTTTTTGGCGCAGATGATAACCACTATTATCAAAAGCAGCCAAAGAGGTCTTTCAAACGCAAAACTACTCATCAACTACCCTTAAAAAGAGTTTTATATGCTCCATCGTCTCTTTGTCAAACCTGTTTGGAACCTCTTTTTTGTATTTGTATCTGGCAAGTTTTCTTAAAAGTTCCGCATATATTTTATAGCTGCTCTCATCCCTAACCAGCTCTTTGCCATACCTTGTAAAGGTGTAAGCGGCCTCTTTTGTTTTGGAAAGGTCCATATTTTTTAGCATATTTAAAACCTTTTTTCTCCTCTGCTCTTTTTTCTTTGTAAAAACCCTTATCAAAAGATAGACAGCCAACGCCGTAAAAATAGTCACGGCCGTTATAATGGCGACATAGAGGTAAAAAGAGTAATCCGGTATCTCCACCAGCGGTTTTATATCTTTTAGCTTCTCCATTACCGCTGCCCAAAAAGTTTTAGAAGTTTCACAAAAGGCTCCTCATCCGTGTAGATCTTCGTAAACCTTATGCCATATTTTTTAAAATGTTTTAAAAGCTCCCTGTCCCTTTTTTTTATCTCTTTTTTGTAGTTTTTTACGGTTAAGCCCTCCAGATCCACCAGGAAACTCTCTTTTGTCTCCGGATCGAGCAGGTTTATAAACCCTATATCGGTAGGCTCCTCCTCGAACCTGTCTCTGACGATGATCGCCACTACCTCGTGTTTTTTGGCAAGCACCCTCAAATCCACCTCATCCAAAAAATCGGCTATTATAAATATGATCGATTTTCTTTTTATCTTGAAAAGCCTGGATGCCATAGCTTTATAATCTGCTCTCTTGCCAAGGGGGTCGAATCTAAAGACGGACTCGGTGAACTTGGTGACGGCATTTATGTTTTTCGTTGGCTTTATACTCTCATACTCCCTGTTTGCAAAGAGCAGATAACTGAAATTATCCTGGTTTTTTATGGCGCTAAATCCAAGTATCGCTCCGATCTGGGCCATCACCTCATACTTGAAACGCTTTGTGCCAAAATATGTAGAGCCATTTAGCATCAAAGCCGCCACCACGTTAAACTCTCTTTCTTCTTTATAGAGCTTTACATAGGGTTTTTGCAGTTTCGCCGTAACATACCAGTCTATCTTTTTTATATCGTCTCCGGGCTGATACTCCCTAAGCTCAACGAAATCGAAACCCTCTCCTTTGAAGAGGGAGGGGTTGTTTCCGCTGATTTCACTAAATACCTGTTTTTTGGTTTTTATGAGGATCTTTTTGGGAGTCATCATGGAATGGGAACGGCCTCCAACACTTTCTCGATGATATAATCGCTCTTTATATCCTCTGCCTCCGCCTCATAGCTTAAAATGATCCTGTGTCTTAAAATATCTTTTGCTATGTATCCTATCTCAAGAGGCGTTACATGATCTTTGCCCCTCATAAAAGCCAACGCCCTGGCGGCTTTAAACATATCTATACTGGCCCTTGGACTGGCCCCGAACTCTATATAGTTTTTCAGCTCTTTTAATCCAAACTTCTCGGGCTCTCTGGTGGCAAAGATGATATCGATGATATACTCCTCGATCTCTTTATCCATATGAACCTCTTTTACCTCGGTTTTAAGTTTTTCCAGATCCTCTTTTGTAGCGACTGTCTCAATTTTGCCAAAGGCGTCGTTGGCAACCCTTCTTGCGATTTCCAGCTCCTCCTCTTTCGTGTTGTAGCCAACGACTATTTTCATCATAAACCTGTCAAGCTGGGCTTCGGGAAGCTGATAGGCACCCTCTTGCTCCACCGGGTTTTGGGTCGCCATAACCAAAAAGGGTTTTTCTATGTAAAACGTCTCGTCCCCAATGGTTACCTGTCTTTCTTGCATAACCTCCAAAAGGGCGCTTTGAACCTTGGCTGGAGCCCTGTTTATCTCGTCTGCCAGCAAAAGGTTGGTAAATACGGGTCCTCTTTTTATCTTGAACTCGTTTTTTGCCGGATCGTAAATCTGTGTTCCTATTATGTCGCTTGGAAGCAGGTCGGGAGTAAACTGCACCCTTTTAAACTGCAACCCCAACGATTTCGCCAGTGCGTTTACCGTGGTCGTCTTGGCAAGCCCCGGCACCCCTTCCAGCAGGATGTGCCCGTCGCACATAAGCCCTATCAAAAGGCCGTCTATCATAGCCTCCTGGCCTACGACAACCTTTTTCACCTCTTTTTTGATGGCCTCAATTACCTCTTTCATATCAACCTCTGAATATTTTTTCCGTTATTATACTCCTTAATGTTAAATAACTTTTAAACAGCTGCTGGAGGCGTTCCTTTTTTTCACCTCTATTCCAAGGCCTATATCCTCTTTTATGCTCTCTATGTGAGAGATTATACCTATGCTTTTACCTCTACCCGCTCTTTTTAGCACCTCCATCGTCCGAGCAAGCGTTTGGGGATCAAGGGTTCCAAACCCCTCATCCAAAAACATCGTGTCAATTTTTACCCGGTTTCTAACCATATCGCTAAGCCCAAAGGAGAGGGCTAAAGAGACAAGAAATTTCTCTCCCCCGCTTAGTGTGTTTACCCCTCTTTTGCTGTTTTGGCCAAAAGTGTCTATTATCTCCATATCGACCCGCTCCACGCCGCTTTTTGCCAGCAGGTATCTTCCCTGGCTAAGCTCCTTTAGGTGCTGGTTGGTTACAAAAATTAAAGAATCTATCATCTTGTTTAACGCCAGCTGCTTGAACTTTTTTCCATCGCTGCTGCCGATGGCTTTATCGAGCTTTTCCAAAATCCTGGCCTCTTTGGAGAGGCTTTCAAGGCTTGATATAAGACTCCTCCTCTCTTCAATATGGGCTTTTGTATTATCTATCTTCACCGTTAGCTGTCCCAGCTCATTTGAGAGCTCCTCTATCTGTTTGGATAGATTCTCTTTTTGGCTCTCATAATCAAAATCATCTATATCTATCTTTTCCAGCCTCTTTTCAAGCTTTCTTAGCTGGTCCTCTTTTTCAATCAGCAAAGACTCTTTTTTGGCAAGCTCTTTTATTTTCTCGTCAAACTCTCTCTTTATACTCTCCCAAATATCTTTTTTCTCTTTATACTCCCGCTCTTTTTCCCTCTTTGTCCGTGAAGGGTTTTGGATTTTCAGCTTTACACCCTCAATCTCGGCTTTGATGGAGTCTATCTCATTTTGCAGTTCCAAAGCTCTTTTTTGATCTTTTTTTATACTCTCTCTTTTTTGATCCAGGGCGCTCTTTTTTGCCGATAGTTCGGCATTTAAATTCTGCAATCTCGCATTTTCCCTCTCGTTATGCTCTTTTTTCTCTTTTAACTTTTCAAAATCATCCTCTTTTATACCAAACCTTTTCAACAGTTCCCGTTTTGCCCTGTCCTCTTGCATAATATTTTCTTTCCGGTTTTGGGCCTCTTGTAAAAGTGAGCTGTTTTTCTCTATCCGGATACGGAGTTCTTGAGCCTCTTTCTCCTTTGTTTCAATATCTTCTTTAAGCTCCTCATACCGGCTCTTCAATCCCTCTTCCATATCCGGCAAATTATGTGTATAGGGATGCTCCAAACTTCCGCACAAAGGACAGGGACTCCCATCTTCCAACAGCTCTCTATCCTTTTCATATTTTAACACCAGCAGTTTCGCCTCCAGATACTCAAGCTCCTTTCGCAGCTCTTCTACGCTGTTTTGCTTAAGACTCTTTTTGTTTTTCTCAAGCTCTTTTTTCAATTCTTTGATATTCAAATCCTCTTTTTTATACTCTTTTCTAAGTGCCTTTAGCGATGTTACTATCTCAAAAACCCTATCGTAGTTTTGCAGCGCCGCATCTTTGAATAAAGTAATGTTGGCAAGCTTTTTTTCAAGGTTTTCAATCAGGGTTTCATCCTTCTTGACCTGCTCTTGTAGATATTTTATATTTTCCTTTATCTCTTTTAGCTGATTTTGCAGCCTTTTATCCTGGTTTAGCAGCCCCTTTAACGCTATATCCTTTTTTACCTCCTCTTCCAGCTCTCTTATCTCTTTCAAAACCTTTTTCTCATACTTTTCAAACTCTGTCTTTTGCTCTTTATACCGCTTTATAAAGCTCTTTTTATCAAACTCATCAATCTCTTTTTTTAAACTATCTATCCGGATAAGACAATCCTCTTTATCTATCAATATTCTTTTTTTCTCATTTTGCAGCTTAAGCTTTTCTTCAACCTCGGCTCTGCTCTTTTTTATCTTTTCAAGTTGGCTCTTTTTTTCCCTTTTTTCACCTTCCAAAATCTTCAAATCCTCATCAACGGCCTTTATATTATCGATTTTCTGTTTCAGCTCCTCCATCTTTTGCCGCACTCTTTTGTTTTTTTCAAAAACTTTGATGGAGATCTTCTCATACTCGCTCACATCCAAAATTTTTTCCAAAAACCGGCTTTTTTGAGAGCTGTTTGCGGATAAGAAGGCGTCAAACTCGCCCTGTGCCAGGACAATGGACTTGGTAAAATCCTCAAACCCCAAAGTAAGTATATTCTCCACCTTTTCGTTTACATTTTTGTCGGCTATCAGCTCGCCATTTTTATACAGATGCCGCTTTACCTCTATGCGGTCTTTATTTTTTTTAGCTTTCCAGGTGATCCTATACTCCTCTCCTTTTAGCTCAAAACCAAGCTCTATCCAGCCCTCTTTGCTGTTCTTGTTTAAAAGATCATTGGCGAAAGTGAGCCTTGGCGTTTTGTTGTAGAGTGCTGCCAAAATTGCGTCGATTATAGTGGTTTTTCCGCTACCTGTTGGCCCCGATATCAAAAAAAGCTCATTTTCAAACCTGGAGAAATCGATACTGAAAGTTCCAATAAAGGAGTTGACGTTGTTGAATTTCAGCTGCCTAATCCTCACGCTCAAGCTCCTCTATAATCTTTAAAATCTCATCCAAATCCTCGTCATCTTCAAAAAGCTCCTCTATAAAACTTTTTGGCCCCAAAGCCTCCATCTCCACGCTGTTTTGGGTAATCTCCATATAAGGAAGCTTTATTTTGACTATGTTTAGATCCTCTTTTCTAAGCTCCTCCAAAGTAACGGCGTCTACAACCCCATTTAGCTCTATGCTTACGAAACTTCCGCTTTTTATCTGCGAAAGACTCTCTTTTACACTCTCAAAACTCCCTTTTAACTCCACAAACTCCCTGAATCTCGGAACTTTCAAAACGCTTTGGGTAAAACCGGCGCTATCTATGATAGTAACGCTTTTTTCATAATCATCTTTAAAACCCATCTGCAAAGGGCTGCCGCTGTATACCACATTTTCTCCGATACCTTGCCGCCTATGCAGATGGCCCATGGCAACATAGCCAAATCCTTCAAAAACTGAGCTTGGAACCCCATCTATTTTTCCAATATAAATTTCTCGTTCACTTTGGGAGTTTTCGGCTCCATAAACGGTAAAATGGCCTGTGGCGATACAGGGCTTTTGGGTTTTTAAGTCCTGGTATATCTGCTTGATAGCCGTGGCATAGTCTGGACTGATTTTATTTAGGATGGACTCTCTTAGGTAGGATATGGCAACTATGTCAAAACCCTTAAACTCGATTAACTTTTTATAATCATCATCCGCTCCGCTTACAACCTCTATATCAAGCCGGCTTAAAATGGATTTTGGAGCCTGCAGCGTCTTTGGGGAGTCGTGGTTACCGCCGATTATAACCACTTTTTCTAACATATCCTTTATAGATGACAAGAAGTTGAAATAGAGCTCCAATGAGCGCTGCGAGGGGGTGTATGTGTCGAATATATCGCCACTTACAATGAGTATATCGACCTTTTGCTCGGCTATGGTGTTTTTCAGCCACTCAAAAAAACGCTCGAACTCCTCATATCTTTCATATCCAAAAAAAGTGTGGCCTATATGCCAGTCGCTGGTGTGAAGGATTTTCATAGCACCTCTTTGATATTTTTTAAATTATATCAAAGAGGCTCACTCCCCGGCAAAAGGCAACAAGGCGCTGCCCCAGGTAAATCCGCCGCCAAAGGCGTCTAAAAGCAGCAAATCCCCTTTTTTGAGCCGCCCCTCCTCATAGATGTCGTTCAAAGCCATGGGGATGGAGGCGCTTGAGGTGTTGCCATATTTGTGAACGGTTACAACGCACTGCTCATCTTTTAGTTTCAGCGCGTTGGCAACGGCGTTTAGTATCCGGTAGTTGGCCTGGTGGGGAACGAAGTGGGTTATATCTTCGCTTTTGACGCCGTTTTTTTCCAAAATATCCAAAACGTCGTTGGTGAGGGTTTTGACGGCTACTTTGAATGTCTCGTTGCCCTTCATCTTGATGGTGCAGGCCTTCTCTTTGGCGACCTCTTCGCTGCAGGGCTGTTTTACGCCGCATCCTGGGGTTATAAGATAGTCGTAATACTTCCCGTCGGCCGATATGTTGGTATCTATGATAGCCTCGGCCTTCTCATCGGTAGCCCCAATGACCGCGGCTCCCGCCCCGTCGCCAAAGAGTATGCATGTGGTCCTGTCGCTCCAGTCTACGATGGCGCTTAG
>JAMOUF010000076.1 GCA_027068245.1 Campylobacterales bacterium
ACGGGCTTTTACCTTGACGGAGCTGATCTTTGTGCTGGTTATCGTGTCAGTCCTGTCCGTAGCCGCCTTCAAAGCCCTCTCTTTGCTGGGGGTTAGAAGCTTCAAAGCCAAAGAGCTGACCCGGCTTACTTTGCAAAGCCAGGTGGCGATAGATCAGATCTCTTTGCTTCTGTCACAGCGTATCCCGGCATCTGCAATAGGTTACGATATGAAAAGCGGGGATTTCGACTATATAGGATATATAGCCAATTTTGACAAATATAAAATTTTTGAGTGGCTAAACAGGCCCAAAGAGGAGTTTGACAAAGGAAAATACAGCTCCTTTGCGGATATGGTTCCATCCATAAACGATACCGGATACAGGCTTAAGACCCCTATGTTGGATATGAGCGGTGATGGGTATAATCTCATCTTCGCAGGCAGTTTCGATATAGCCTACTCAGACACTGGGGATATAAAAGATGCCTTTGGGTGGCACTCCCACCAAAGCCGAAACAGCTTCGACATCTCATTTGACAGTGCGAACGACATCATAAAGATAACCGATCCTGTCAAGCCAAAAAGGATATATGAAAAATACTTTTTAACCAACGGCGCCTTCGCCATAGCCAGGGGGGTGGATATCGAGAAAAACGCCGAGTGCATCAAGGATTTGGAGCTAAAAGATATTGACAACACGCTTTTTCTTTTTTATGGTTACAGGCCCTGGAAGGGCGAGAGTTTCTGCGCCGACGCCAAATCGCAGAAAAAAAGCGGCAAAGCCACGGTTTTGATGGAGTATGTATCCGGATTTGCCATAAGGGAGCAGGATCATACGATAAGGGTTATAATGGATATAAACAGGAGCGTTAAAGGCTCCTCGCCCATACACTTTTCCAAGATGAAGGTTGTGTTTTGAAAAGAGCGTTTAACCTGATAACGGCTGTTTTTATGATTTTGCTGGTAAGCGGACTTGGTATTTTGACAGTAAAATATGTAAAAATCTCCGCCAGACATTTTGCCGATAGCTATGTAAGGGAGCAGGCGGAGCTCTTTTTGGACAGCGTCATAGAGAGCACCCTGCTAAAGATTGAGGGGATTCGCAGGCAGCCGGGCCGCTGCCCCGAAAAGTTCACCTTTATAAGCCCAAAAGGACGGTTCGAGGCAAATGTGACTATCGTGAAGTATTTTATGTATCAGGGCCTTGACAATGAGGGCAAACCCACATGCGACAACGTGGAGGCCATCTATACCCCTGAGAGCCATGGATATCTGCTTTTGGATATAAATCTTAGCACCATATCCGGATCACAGGTTGTAAACCCGCTTTTTATACATAAAAGGACACTGCAAAGACCATGAAAAGAGCATTTACAATAACGGAGATCATTTTTGTTCTTGTGATTACGGCCATTATAGCGGCTACCGCCTTTTACGGCTACAAAACCGACAGGCTAAGAAGAGACGCCGATTTTGTATTTATGCAGCTGCAGCAGGCCAGATACCAGGGGCTAAACGGCCTTGGCATAGGGGGACTTGGTGATAAAAACAGAAGCTGCGTCGATCCGGACAGGATCAAAGAGATTGCCAAAAAAGAGGGATATGATTTTAGAAGCGAGGTTTTGGGTAAAGAGATCTGTTTTGACAACTACGCCAGGCCCTATGCGGATATGGTGGAGTTACAAACCCCCCAAAATCTCAGGATAAGTTATAAATCCCGTGAAAAGGTTATAAAAATATTGCCAAAAAGCGGTTATGTTATAATTTCACAATAAAAAAACGAGGGTTTTATGGGAAAAATCGTTCTTATATATAAAAACAAACTTTTTTCTTACGACGGGAATAAACTTGACTCCATAACCGTCAAAGAGGCGAAAAAATACCGTGTTGGCGCCTCTTTTAACAGCAAAAAGCTGATAACCCTCTCCTTTAAACTCCCCAAGAACCTCTCCAAAGAGCAGCTCTCACTCCAGGTTGAGCTGAAGCTTTACAAAGATGGTGGCCTAAACCCCAACGAAAACTACAAAATCGACTTTGTAACATACGATCTTGAGAGCGAGCGAGAACTTATCGTAGAGGCCTTTGCCGTAGCTTATGAGGATTTGAGCGAGTTTGAGGAGTATGCGAAAAAGATCGGATACATAGATATACTTTTTCCAAGATTCATAGCCTATGCGGCGATCTATGAGAATATAAGCCACACCAACGACCTGATCGTTTATCTGGGCGAGGATGAGGCTTTTGGCGCTATTTACAAAGAGGGCAAATATATAGGATACAGAATCATAGACGATCTTGCCACGATCTCAAAAAAGTGCGGGCTTGAGCTGGCAAAGCTAAAATCCGTTCTAAAGGAGCGTGGGCTTGTCAAGGAGAACTACCCTCTGGAGGAGATGCATCTTTACGACGCTTTGGTGGAGGTATTTTCCAAAAATATCGAAAAACTTATCTATGCGGTGAATTTCAAGCGCACATATTTTGGTTTTGACAGGATCGACAGGGTTTTGATCGATTTTGAAGGCTCAAATATTAAAGGCATAGAGCGCATCTTTTACAATCTGGGCTTTTATGAGGATGCGGTGTTTAAGCTTTTTGAGTGTTGTGGAAAGAAGGAGCACAGCTCACTCTATGTTCTGGCACACTATATATACCTTTACGACAATCTGCCATACAGGCTCAATTTCTCCATTTTCAACAGAAAAAAACCCTTTTACAAATATGAGTCCTTTAAGATCCTGGCCGCCTTCGCAACCATTTTGGCCCTGTTGGGAGGGACATATATATATCTGGACCAGAAAGTTAAGAGGCTGGATGGGATGATAGAGGGCAAAAAGAGGGAGCTAAAAGAGCTTGAGAGGAAAGAGAAAAAGTTCGTGGAGCAGATAAAAGGGCTTAAAAAAGAGAAAAAAGAGCTGCAAACTACCGCCTCTAAACTTCGTGAAAGCGTTGATACGCTGGAAAACACGCTAAGTTTCATACCTTTTATACAGCAAAATAGGCTGGAGAGGGAGAAATTTATCAACGATATAGTCGAAGGGCTTTACAGATATGGCCTAAAAGCCGATAAAATAGAACAAAACGGCACGAAGGCGGTTTTGGTGGATATAATATCTGGTTCAAACCAGCGTGAAAACATCGCCTCATTTATGAAATTTTTATACTCAAAAGGATACAAAAGGGTGGATACGAAAGAGATTGTAGGGCAAGAGGGCCTGTATAAAAGCGTTGTGAGAGTTCAAAAATGAGCCTGGATTTTTTTGAGGAGTATCTGCAAGGTATAGACAGGGGCAGAAAAATACTCTATCTGTCGGTTATCGTTATATTTACGGTTCTGTTCTTCTACTTTTTTTTGATCGAGCCAAAGATCGAGGAGCTAAAAAGCAGAGAGCTTAGTTATGAATCCCTTTCCAAAAAGGTGGTTGAAAAATCCCCCAAAACCCATATTTCCACCATAAAAAGCCTAAAAACCCAGATTGCATCGCTTAAAAATATGATAGACAAGTTAAGCGCTCGGGAACTGACATTGAAAACCCGTCTTCAAGAGCTAAATTCCGTATTGATGAGTGAGAAAAACTTTCCCCAGATTCTTGAGAAGATGCTCCAGCTCTCATCGGACCACTCCATAGCCCTAAATCAGATAGAGATAGAGGAGCGGGAGAAAAAGTATTACGAGAAGATAAAAGTAAAAAAGCGGGTAAAGGTAAAAGGCAGCGGCAGGTTTTTAAATATCGTGAAATTCGTCAGAGGGATAGAGGATAGTCCCGTTCTTATGAAAGTGGATCGGTATATCGTCGAGACAAACGGCACCCGTCCCAGTTTCGAGCTGGTTGTAGATTATTTTGGAGTATGATATGAGGATTGGCCTTTTTTTACTTTTTACTGTTCCGATTTTTGCCGGGGTTTTGGAGCTTGGCGTTAAATACGACCCCTTTGAAAGACCAAAGGGGCTTAAAAGCCCGGCTTTTTCTTCAGGCATCCGGACAGAGGAGCCCGTTTTGGATCTGGTGGCCGTTTTTAACGATAAAGCAAATATAAATGGAAGATTTTATAAAATAGGTGATTACATATCCGGATATAAAATCGTAGCCATTAAAAGAAAGTATGTGATTTTAAAAAAGGGCTCAAAGAGCATAATTTTGCCAATAGTTAAAAAAAGGGTTTTAGCATGGGAAACACGATAAAGAAGTTTTTGATATTTTATCTATTTTTAATGACGCTTTTTGGGGCGGAGTGTGACAACAGGCTGTTTAACCTTACCGCATACAGCGAATCGGGAAACGCTATCCGGATAAAAGATGTGTTGATGGATCTATCCAACAGCTGCGACATCACCGTGGTTTTTAAAGACAGAGAGGCCAAAAAAAATATATACAGGCCACTGGACTTTGTTAATATAAAAAACTATACCCTAAACGAGCTTTTGGATTTTTTGCTGGGCGAGAGCAACCTTTTTTACGACTATGACTCAAAGAGGCGGCTGCTTAAGATCTCCTATTTCAGGACAAAAAACTATATCATCGACTACATAAACCTCACATCGATGATAAGCGAGAGTAAAAAGTCGATCACCCTGGGAGCCCAGGGCAGCGAAAACGAGAACTCCTACTCAAACTCCGAGGAAGAGGGGAGCAACGGGCAATCTGTGGACTACACCACGATCATCTCAAAAAGCGAATTTACCTTTTGGAAGAACCTGCAAAGACATCTAAACGCGATGATGCAAGAAGAGGGTGAAAAGGGGCACAGCGTCTATATCAACAAAGATGCCTCGCTCATAACCGTCACAGGCAATAAGCGGCAGCTAAACAGAGTGGAAAGATTTTTAAACAGGCTTATGGGAAGGATGCATAAACAGGTGCTTATAGAGGCCAAGCTTATAGAGGTTGTATACAACGATTCCCAGACTACCGGTATCGACTGGAGCAAGTTCAGCCTCTCCATCAGTGGCAGCAGGGATGCGGCCACCATGAGGCAAAACGGCGTCAGTATAAACAATTTCTCCACCCCCAACTACTTTTTGGGATACAACTTCAGCGTAGAGGGGCTTTTTGACTTTTTGAAAAAATATGGCGATATAAAAGTGCTTTCAAACCCCAAGATTTTGACGCTCAACAACCAGCCAGCCATCATCAACGTAGGAGATCAGATATCATACAGATACCCCACCGGCGAGGTGGTTTACTCCACATCCGGACAGCCCTATACCAGCTCCACATACAACATCGGATCCTCTTTTGTAGGGATCACTCTTTATGTGATACCGGAGATCACCGAAGACAACCAGATCATTATGAAGATAAACCCCGTTACCAGCGAGCTTTTAAAAGACAGCAACCAGAGCCTTCAAAGTATCGACCGCTCCTTGCCTCCGGATATCAAGATAAAGCAGCTCACATCCATCGTGAAGGTAAAAGACGGCCAGAAGGTTCTAATAGGCGGGCTTATTAGCAAAGACTACTCCACACAGCATAACAAAGTCCCGCTTTTAGGGGATATGCCCGTGGTTGGCAAACTCTTTCACAGCACGCAAAAAAGAAAAAAGAGAAGCGAACTTTTCATACTTATAGCGCCAAAAATCGTCAAAGAGAACAGTATGCCAACCATCGACGAACTTAAGATATTTAAGGAATAGGCTTGGCTGATTATAAAAAACTGGCCTCGGTTTTTGAGGAGAGGGCGGATATCTCCCGCTGTTATGAGACCAGAAGTTTTATGAAATTAAACAACGAGCTACACTTCATACTTCAAAACGAAACCAAACAGATAATCTTTTTGATAGGCGAACCCGGATGCGGCAAGAGCGTCTTTTTAAACAACCTTAAAAACCACACCCCCCAGGGAGCGGAGGTGATAAAATTCGACACCCCCTTTTTTGAGCCGGTGGATTTTATAAAGACGCTCATTACCAAAAAGGGCGAGGATATAGATAACTACTCATTGGAAGAACTTATAAAGCAGGCGGTTAGGTTATATGGCGACGGCAACACCGTTATAGCGATCGACGAGGCCCAGCTTTTGTCAAAAGAGCTGATAGAGCTTATAAGGATACTTTCTGACAGCAAGGCTTTCTGGTTTTTGCTGGCGATGCACAGGCATGAATCCAAAGAGATTTTGAACGAGCCGCAATTTAGCTCCAGGCCCCACAGGATTTTACAGTTTGATCCGCTTAGCTTCGAGGAGGTTAGGGAGTATCTTTCAAAAGAGCTTATAAACAGCGGCGAGTATATGGTAGATGAGAGATTTAAAAGAGGGCTTTTGAAACTGATATTCAAGCTTAGCCGTGGAAACTTCAGAGATCTTAAAAAGATTTTAAACAGGCTCTTTTTGATAATGGATCAAGGCAGGAGAGTGGGTAAAAAGGGGTATGAAAAACCGAACCGCTGTTTGGTGACTATGGCGGCGATAGATGGAGATCTAATTGATATATAATCTGGAAGAACTTGAAAAAAAGTGTAAAAAATATCGCCGTAAAAAGCTTATGAAGGCTTTTTTGGTTTTAGGCCTGTTTGTGGCTGGGGCGTTTTATCTTTATAACTCTTTTAAACCCTCAGCCACGCCCCAGCTCCAGCAGCGGGCAGATATGGTTAAAAAGAGCGTAAAAAGGCCTCCTGTGGAAGAGGAAGCCTCTTTAAAAAAAGTGAATGAAAAAAAAGAGAACAAGGTAAAGCCCGTTAAGAAAAGCGGGGGCTGTTTTGCGGTGCAGGTGCTTTACAGCTATGACAAATATCTTGGCAGAGCCCAGGAAGAGCAAAAAAGATTAAATCAAGAGGGGCTTGATTGTTATATAAAAAGAAGCGAAACCCAAAAGGACAGGATCTACCTAAGATGTAACGCCGCGTATACGAAAGCGGCCCTAAATCCCTTTTTGGATTATTTGAAAAAGGGCGGCATAGGCGACTTCTTTATCGTAAACGAGGATTGCGTCTATGCAAAAAAGGGCTACCGCCTGCCGGCTTTGGCGAAAGCGAAGCCCGTAAAGCAGGAGCCTAAAAGCAGTAAAAAGGATGTGAAGGTTGTAAATGTGCTATCATCTAAAAAGGCTGGAGTGGAAAAACTTCTGCAAGTTTACAAACGACGGCCAAATTACGATATAGCGTTAAAAATAGCAAAAGAGTTTTATGAGAAAAAAGATTATCAAAAGGCGCTGGAATGGGCCAAAAGGGCCAATCGGCTAAACCGGCAAAAAGAGGGGGCCTGGCTTCTATACGCCAACTCTTTGGAGGCCCTTGGAAAGAGGGATAAGGCGGTGGAGCTGTTGAGGCTATTTTTGAATTTTCAAAATTCCAAAGAGGCTCAAAAACTTTTGACGAAGTGGAGTAGGAACTAAAATGATAAAACAGAAAATCAAACTTGGAAACCTTATCGTAAACCAGGGGCTAATAACCAAAGAGCAGCTTGATAACGCCCTAAACCTGCAAAAAGAGCAAAACTACACAAAAAAGCTGGGACAGATACTTATCGACGAGGGTTTCATTACCCAAAAAGAGCTGCTTCAGGTTCTCTCAAGCCAGCTTGGGTATGAGTTTGTTGATCTTTATGGAGAGAAGATAAATTTCGAAAAACTTGCCAAATATCCTCTACAGGTTCTTAAAAACGCCAAAGCGATACCTTTTAAAGAGGATGAGGATTTTATCTATGTTGCCACATCCGATCCTTTGAATTACGAGGCGCTTGAGATTTTGGAAAGAACCCTTGGAATGAAGCCTCTAAAAATCTATCTTGCTTTGGAAGAGGATATCGAGGCCATCTTTCACAGGCTCTCGATCCTCGAAGATACCAAAACCATTATAGAAGAGGTGAAAAAGGAGCTTGGAAACGAGGAGGTTATAACCCACTCCGAAAAGAGCGCAATTTTAAGACTTATTCATCTTATCATCAAAGACTCTATCTTAAGAAGGGCAAGCGACATACACTTTGAGCCGGATGAGAAAAAGGCGGTGGTAAGAGCCCGGATAGACGGCGTGTTGCACGAGACTTTCGTATTTGACAAAGATATTTACAACGCTATCAATACCCGGATAAAGCTTATGGGAAATATCGATATAAGCGAAAAAAGAAAGCCTCAGGACGGCAGGTTCAGCCTTGAGGTGGAGGATAAGCTCTATGATTTCAGGCTCTCTACCTCCCCTACCATTTTTGGAGAATCTATCGTTATGAGGGTTCTTGACAGGGAGAAGGTGCTGCTTAGGCTCGAGGAGCTTGGATTTGAGGATGAGAACTTAAAGGAGTTTAACAACCTTATCCATTCCCCCTATGGGATCGTGCTGATAACCGGGCCTACGGGCAGCGGTAAAACCACCACGCTATATGCGGCTTTAAATGAGATAAAGAGTATTCATAACAAGGTTATGACGATAGAGGATCCCGTGGAATACAGGTTGCCGCTGGTGCAGCAGGTGCAGGTAAACGAAAAGGCGGGACTGAACTTCGCCGTGGCGATAAAGTCCTTTTTAAGACAGGATCCAGACATTATGCTTGTTGGAGAGATCAGGGACAAGGAGACTCTTGACGCCGCGGCCCAGGCCTCTTTGACCGGGCATCTGGTCTTTTCCACCCTGCATACCAACGACGCTCCAGGAGCCATATCAAGGCTGGTCCAGATGGGCCTAAAACCCTATATAGTCGCCGACGCTTTGATAGGAATAGTAGCCCAAAGGCTCGTTAGAAAGATCTGTCCTTACTGTAAAAAAGAGCATAAGCCGCCAACGGCTTTACTAAAAAGAGTGGAAAAATACCTGCCAAAGGAGTTTAAGTTTTTTAAAGGGGAAGGGTGCAGCAAGTGTGATTTTACAGGCTATTTTGGCAGGACGATGATATCCGAGATTTTGGTTTTGGATGAGGAGCTTTCAAAACTGGTATCCGCCGGTGCGAACAAATTCGAGATAAACGAATATGCCCAAAAGAGCAAAAATTTCAAGCCGATGATCCTTGATGGAATAAAAAAGGCTCTTAATGGCGTAACGACACTTGAAGAGATCTTGAGAGTCACCAAGGAAAAATAGGTGAAGTTTTTTAAAATTGTCTACAAAAGAGGAGATAGAAGAGGCTCTTTGGTATTGGAGGCAAAAAACCGGATAGAGGCCATAGAGGAGTTTTTGAAAAAAGAGATCGGAGTTTTAATCCATATACGGGAGATAAGCGAGCCTTTAAGCGTAAAAATCAAAAGGTTGGCCGAAAAAATTACCAACCCAATCAGAAACAAGCAGGTTGATATGGAGAGGCTTATAGCTATTTTAGAGCAGCTCTCTGTGATGCTTGATGCGGGCCTGCCTCTCAATTTTGCCCTGAGCGAGGTTGTCAAAAACGAAAAAGATCCGATGCTAAAAGCGATCTTTGAAAATATTTTATCTGATATTGAGAGCGGAAAGAGTCTTTACGAGGCGGTGAGGCGGTATAAAAAACAGCTTGGAACCATAACCGTATCTATGATAAGGCTTGGAGAGGAGACGGGGCAGCTGGCCGAGGAGCTGGGGCACTTGGCAAAT
Organism: Campylobacterales bacterium; assembly: GCA_027068245.1. Lineage (GTDB taxonomy): Bacteria > Campylobacterota > Campylobacteria > Campylobacterales > Nitratiruptoraceae > Nitratiruptor. Next base: position 9,465 of record JAMOUF010000076.1, read on the forward strand.
GTGTTGCAGGAGATTCTGGATAACAGAAGAAAGTTCAAAAAGGCCACAAGGTATCCCATCTTTTTGATTGTGGCAATGGTTGTAGCCTTTGTCGTGGTTATAGTGCTTGTGATTCCCCAGTTTGAATCCTTTTTCAAAGAGTCCAACCTTGAGCTTCCGCTGCCTACCAAATTCCTGCTTTGGGTGGAACATGCAGCGATAGAGTATGGGCCTTTTATTTTGATAGGAAGTTTTATCGTTATGGTTATAATCTCCTATCTTTATATGAAAAACGAGAGAGTCAGGATCTTTTTGGATAAGATGATGTTAAAGATATATATCCTTGGGCAGGCTACATATTACGCTATGATAAGCAGGTTCTTTTATATTTTCAAAGTTTTGCATGATGCGGGAATTCCTATGATAGAGGCTATAAATATCGCCCTGGAGATCGTCGACAACAGCTATCTTAGAAAAAAGCTTAAAAGGATAGTGGTTGCGATCTCGGAGGGGAAATCTCTGTATCAGGGGTTTGAGGAGACGGGACTTTTTGAAAATATGATAGTCCAGATGATACGAAGCGGCGAGATCGGCGGAGGCCTTTCGAGGATGCTTGAGAAAGCCAATAAAATATACAAAGACAGATTCGACTATATAGTTTCCAACATCGCCACGCTGATAGAGCCCGTTTTGATAGCTGCGATAGCGGGATTTGTGCTTACACTCGCACTTGGGATCTTTCTGCCTATGTGGAATATAGTTGAAGTTACGGGGTAAAAGATGGATTTTGATATAGAGAGCGGAAGTATAATCATAGCTATAATCAGTATGATTATTTTGGGTTTTGGTTTTTGGATAATCAGTAAGATAAGCGAGCTTTAGCCCCTGCTGCAGTTCTCATCGAGGCTGAATGTCCCTACCATAGGATCGTATATCCAGCAGTCGTTGCTGTCCGGCTTTCCTTCGTTCTCATTGACGCCGCTATGTTTGTTGGAAGCGGGACCCCGGTAGATAAATTTGCCGTTTTTTTCCTCACAGCTCCATCTGGCATCTATGGTTGATGAGTTTTTCAAAATCCAGTTAAAAGCGGGATCGCAGTCGCCAAGTTGATTTGGATATCCTTTGTCGTTTATATCATCTTTCCCTTTTGAATTGCCCCATGTAAAATTCCCTTCGTTTACCACCCATTCGCTGTGAACGTCTTCTATGGCACTTTGTATGGTGGAGGCCGTTGCAAGTTCGGCGGATACTTTGGAGTTTTTGGTAAGACCTCTGAATTTTGGCATCGCCACCATGGCAAGAATGCCTATGATGACGAGCACTATGATAATCTCGATAAGAGTGAAGGATCTCTTATTCATCAAAATGTAAATTTAAATATGTGGTATTTTTATCTCCATCAAAAATTAAACCTAGCTTTTTATTAAGAACTTTTTGGAAATGTTCTTTATTTTTACCACTTATATAAGTATAGATTCTTACATTTCCTGCATTGGTACCAGTTTTATAATATGTAAATTGCATATATTTTGAAGGTTCTGCATAGTAGTAGATGTTAGTTTCACTAGTTTTTCTCCATCCTCTACCTGTATCAGAATTATAATTATATGCAGGAACCTTTAATATGTTGGTAAGATTTAAATCATCAACTGGAACTTCATTTAACTCTGTTTCATTCAGTAAAGAAACTGCACCATTTTGCATTAAAGTCGTATATGCCGCAATCATATTCGAGATATGAGCGTTCTCTTTTAGATATCTAAATTTTGGCAGCGCAACAGCTGTCAAGATACCTATAACTATCATCACGAAAATCAACTCTATAAGAGTAAAACCTTTTCTGTTCATAATCTGCTCCTTAACAGTGATTTCTATTCCGGTCTTCCGGATAGATATATTATAACATAATCAAGAGAAAAAATATTTAATTTTATATTAAATTTTCTTTATATTTTGATTGTGGTTGTTTTTATGATATAATTTTTATTCCCCTCCCCCTATATAGCAGCGGGGTTTTTCCCGCTGTTTAATTTAACGCTTTTATCTTTATTAAATAATTCTTTTGATAAAATAACGCTCCAAAATATATTATGACAAGGATAGTGTGATGAGAAAAGGTATTCATCCCGAATATGTAGAGTGTGCGGTAACCTGCGCCTGCGGAAACCATTTTGTAATTTACTCCAACAAACCCCAGCTTAAAATCGACATCTGCAACAAATGCCATCCTTTCTTTACGGGAAGTGAAAAGATAGTCGACACTGCCGGCAGGGTAGACAAGTTTAAGAGAAAATACAACCTGAAATAGTTTGCTCCGCTTAGTCCCAACCCCCATCGGCAACCTGGAAGACATAACCTTTAGGGCTTTAAAGGCCCTAAAAGAGGCGGATATTCTTCTTGCCGAGGATACGAGGGTTATAAAAAGACTTCTGCATCTTCTATCACAAAAATACGGCACAGAGTTCAATCCCAAAAAAATCCTCTCTTTTCACGAACACAATCAACACAGGTTTTTGGAAAACATAGAGCCCTCTTTTTTCGATAGCAGCGTGGTCTATGTGAGCGATGCGGGAATGCCAGGCATTAGCGACCCTGGAAGCGAGCTTGTCAGATACGCCCAGACCCACGGTATCCCCTATGAGGTTTTGCCAGGCCCGAGTGCCGCCATAGCCGCTTTTGTAGCAAGCGGTTATGAGGGGGAGTTCACCTTTTTCGCATTTTTACCCCACAAAGGGGAACAAAGGGCGGTTAAACTAAAAGAGGTGCTGAGCCACCCTTATCACTCCATTCTCTACGAGGCTCCCCACAGGCTGCTGAAGCTTTTAAAAGAGATCAGGGATATCGATGAGAACAGGGAGCTCTTTTTGGCGAAGGAGCTTACGAAAAAGTATGAGAGATTTTACAAAGGCGGCGCCGGGGAGCTTTATGAGAGGCTAAAAGATGAAAATATCAAGGGCGAGTGGGTCGTCGTGATAACACCTGCAAAGAAGGAGGCGGATATAGAGGCTATATTGAAGCTGGATATCCCAAAGAAAGAGAAGGCCAAGATGCTGGCGAAAGTTACCGACAAAAGTATCAAGGAGTGGTATAAAAGTTTGATATAATGCTATAGATAAAGAAGGTTGGGGGTAAGTGGCATTGATAGTCTATGGCAAGCAGATATTTCTGTATATTTTGAAAAAACATCCACAAAAGATAAAAAAAGTCTATCTGGCAAAGGATATCGACAAAGAGCTTTTTTTAAAACTCAGACGCCTTGGGGTGGAGATAGTCCGGGTTGACAGCAAGAAGGCCCAGGCTTTAAGCCGTGGCGGTAACCACCAGGGGTTTATACTGGAGATAGAAGATATAGAGTTTATGGATTTAAATCAGCTAAAAGATGAGAAGTTTTTGGTTGTTTTATATGGCATAACCGATGTTGGAAATATCGGCTCGATTATCCGGACAGCCTACGCACTTGGCGTGGGTGGGGTGGTTGTAAGCGGTATAAACTCTTTGAAGATGGAGGGCGTTGTCAGAAGAAGCAGCGGTGCCGCGCTGGATATGCCAATAGCCCTTAAAAGCAATATTTTTGATGTTTTAAAAGAGCTTAAAGATGTGGATTTTACCCTCTATGCCGCCGATATGAGCGGCGTTGACGTGAGGAAAAAGAGATTTGAGGGCAAGAGGGCCCTGGTTTTGGGCAGTGAGGGTGAGGGAATTCCAAAAAAGGTGCTGCAGCGTGTGGATGAGACGCTGAAAATCCAGATGGTAAGGGATTTTGACTCTCTAAACGTCTCTGCGGCGGCTGCCATATTTATAGACAGGATGAGAGATGAGTGATTTTGAAAAGCTAAAGGGGCTCTCTTTTGAGGAGATTCACAAACGAACCTATATCTCCCCTAAAATCGTAAAATACATCATCAACAAAGAGTTTTCCAAAATCGGAAACAGGGCCAAGGTTCTGGGTTTCATATCGATTTTGGAAAGGGAGCTTGGGTATGATTTGAGCGATTTGAGACAGGAGGTGGA
>JAMOUF010000077.1 GCA_027068245.1 Campylobacterales bacterium
ATTTTTTATCCCCGAAATAGTTTTGTGCCTCCAAAACGTCGATAAGCTCTTTTACGGATTTGACGCTTCGTTCAAACTCCTGCTTCTCTTTTGGGGTTAGCTGAAGCTCTATGATATCCTCTACCCCTTCTGCTCCCAAAGTCACAGGCACTCCGTTTGGAATACCGTGAACTCCGTATTCACCCTCAAGCAGCGTGGAGCACGGATATATCTTTTTGGAGTCTTTGAGTATTGCCTCCACCATAATGGCCGTAGCCTTTCCAGGTGCGAAATAGGCGCTCGTTCCCATCAGTTTCACTATCTGCGCTCCTCCGTTTTTCGTGGCGTCTATCACCTCCTGGAGCTCCTGGGGGGTTAAAAGGTCAGTTATTGGAATGCCTGCGACTGTGGAATATCTTGGAAGGGGAACCATATAGTCACCATGCCCGCCTATAACGGTAGCCCTTATCTGTCCGGCTCCAAATCCCAGCTTTTCATATATGAAGTGGGTCATTCTGGCCCCGTCTAAAATCCCAGCCATTCCAATAACTCTGTTTTTTGGAAAACCGCTCTTTTTCAATGCCACGTATGTCATCGTATCGAGCGGGTTGGTAACGACGATAATGATGGAATCGGGAGCATGTTTTTTTACGTTTTCCGTTACCTCGCTTACGATGTCGGCGTTCGCAAACAGCAGATCGTCCCTGCTCATACCGGGCTTTCTTGGAAATCCAGCCGTTATGACCACAACTTTGGAATCTTTTATATCCTCATATGTCTCAGCCGCCCTGACAACCGAGTGGGTTCTAAGCGCCGCTGCAGCCTGGTTCATATCCAAAGCCTTACCCTTGGCCCTGTCCTTGTCCCTGTCTACCAGTATAACCTCATGGGCGAGTCCTTGCATCGCGATTGAGTATGCGACGATACTTCCCACGTTTCCGCCAGCACCTACTATTGAAACTTTTGAACCTCTTGCCATTAACTCTCCTTATGTGGGGCAAAAGCCCCGTAATTAAATTGACTCTATAATCTCGTTGAACGTTTTGCTCGGTCTCATGGCCCTTTCGGCTTTCTCGTCATCCGGATGGTAGTATCCGCCTATGTCGGCAGGTTTACCCTCGGTAGCTCTTATCTCCTCGAGGATTTTCTCCTCGTTGGCTTTTAGTTTCTCGGCAACCGGAGCGAATTTCTCCTCAAGCTCTTTGTCTCCACAGTTGGCAAGCTCTTCAGCCCAGTATGTTGCCAGATAGTAGTGGCTTCCTCTGTTATCCAGCTCGCCTACTTTTCTTTTTGGAGTTTTGTCGTTGTTTAGATACTTTCCAATCGCTCTGTCAAGCGCATCGGCAATGATCACGGCCTTGTCGCTGGCTCCCTGTTTTGCGGCAAGTTTGAAACTCTCAACCAACGCCATAAACTCTCCAAGGCTGTCCCATCTTAGGTGTCCCTCTTTCAAGAACTGCTCCACGTGTTTAGGCGCGCTTCCGCCGGCACCCGTTTCAAAAACGCCTCCGCCTGCTAACAACGGAACTATGGAAAGGGTTCTCGCACTCGTTCCAACCTCGATAATCGGGAACAGGTCAGTCAGATAGTCTCTAAGCACGTTACCGGTAACGGAGATGGTGCCCTCACCCGCTCTAAATCTTTTTAGCGTATACTTCATCGCCTGCTCAGGAGCCATGATATGATACTCGACCCCGCTTAGATCCTCACTTTTTAGCGTATCCAAAACCTTTTTGATAAGGTTGGCGTCATGCGCCCTGTTGCTGTCAAGCCAGAAAACTATGGGAAGTCCACTCTCTTTGGCGCGTCTTACCGCAAGCTTGGCCCAGTCCACGATAGCCTCGTCTTTTGCGCTGTAGGCTCTCCAGATATCTCCGGCTTCTGGAGTGTGGCATAAAACCTCGTTTCCATCCTCGTCCAAAACCTTGATAATCCCATCTTCAGGCGGGAAGAAAGTTTTATCGTGGCTTCCATACTCTTCGGCCTTTTTCGCCATCAGCCCCACGTTTTGAACCGTTCCTATCTTGGTTGGATCAAACTGTCCGTTTTTGACGATATCTGCTACGATCTCTTTATACATTCTCGCATAGGTTCTATCCGGAACGGTTATGACGGTATCTTCTACCTCGCCATCCGGTCCCCAGCCTTTTAGGCCGTTTTTGATGACGGCTGGTATGGAGGCGTCGATGATAACGTCGTTTGGAGCGTGAAGGTTCGTGATGCCCGCATCGCTGTCAACCATATACATTTTCGCGTTTTTCTTCAAAATCTCCTGAACTTTACCCAAAATGTCTTTCTGGGCGCCTTCTGGAAGTTTTTTCACTTTGTTTTCCAAATCCACAAGCCCGTTGTTGGGGTCAAAACCGATCTCTTCAAGCTCTTTTCCAAACTCCTCGAAAAGCTCTTTGAAATATACCCTGATGGCGTCTCCAAAGATTACCGGATCGGAGATCTTCATCATCGTAGCTTTTACGTGAAGAGAGAAAAGGATATCTTTCTCTTTCGCATCCTCTATAACGCCTTCGTAAAACTCTCTAAGGCTCTTTCTGTTTAGAAAAGACGCGCTGAAAACTTCGCCTTTTTTTACGTCAACCTCTTTTAAAACCTCTTTTTTACCATCTTTTCCCTCATATACTATCTTTACCGTCTGGTCTTTGTCGCTGATGAAGGACTGTTCGTTTTGATAGAAGTCACACTTATCCATATGAGCCACGTAACTTTTACTGTCCGGACTCACATCTCTCATCTTGTGCGGGAACTTTTTAGCATACTCTTTTACCGCTTTGCTAAGTCTTCTGTCTGAGTTACCCTGTCTTAGAACCGGGTTAACCGCACTTCCCAAAAGTTTGGAAAATCTCTCTCTTAACTCCACCTCCTCTTTTGTCTTGGGCTCTTCGGGAAAATCGGGTATGTCGTATCCTTGAGCCTGAAGCTCTTTTATAGCCGCTACAAGCTGTGGGATGGATGCTGAAATGTTGGGAAGCTTTACGATGTTCGCCTCTGGTTTTAATACAAGCTCACCAAGATATGAGAGCTCATCCGGTATCCTCTTATCTTCTGGTAGACGATCGCCAAATTCGGCGATGATCCTTCCTGCAAGTGATATATCTCTAAGTTCTATATCGATTCCAGCCTCTTTCGTATAGGCTCTGACTATGGGAAGTAACGAATAGGTCGCCAGTGCGGGCGCCTCGTCGATCTTAGTCCAAACAACCTTAGCTTTTGCCATATTATCTCCTCTTATGTTTTTTACATCTTTATGTTATCAATAGATTGTTTTAACTTTCCTCAAATATCTGCTATCTTGGTTTTAGTTACTTTTTCTGTTTCTTTTCTTAACACTTTTTACCGTCTTTAGATGCTCTTTGTAACTCCTGGTAAACTTGTGTCTGTGTTTTGAGACTTTCATAAAATATAGATAGTCCTTATCCGCTGGCTTCACAGCCGCCTTGATGGCATCGACACCCACCATACAAACCGGATATGGTGGAAGGCCTGGGTGTTTATAGGTGTTAAAGGGCGAGCTGTCCTCTTTAATCCTTTTTGGCGTTATTTTAGTGTGGCTGAACCGGCCGTAATTGAGCGCTCCATCCATCTGCAGAGGCATTCGCTTTTTGAGCCTGTTGTATATCACGGCGGATACCAGCGGCATCTCCTCTTTGTTCGCAGCCTCTTTCTGGATAATCGAGGCCACGGTAACGGTTTTTTCAAACCAGATTTTAGGGTTGAAGTTGCCGTAGAATTTCTCGGCCAGCCCTTTGTGCCGCTTCATACTCAAATTTAGAAGAATTTCTATAAACTCTTTCTCATTCAACCCTTTGGGTATATGGTATGTCTCTGCGAAAAAGACACCATCCGGATAGGGGGCTTTTATCTTATACTCTTTTTGTAACACTTTTTCATCAAACCCAAACTCCCTGGCCGCTAATTGTAAAAACATATAAGTTGTTTCACCTGGTATCATTTTTACCTTCACGAGCGCGGCTTTGGAGGTGGTGAGCCTGTGAAGAAAGTCGGCTCTTGACATCTGTTGGCTCTTTAGATCAATCCAGCCAAACTGCGGAGTTCCCAAATACGAGAGAACATAGACGTCTATATCGCTAAGGGGGATGCGGGTCTGGAGTTTTGTTATAATTTTTTTTACGCTCCCCTTTGGCACATAGATCTGCTTTGGAGTGGATATGGGGGTAGCCAAGTAAAAAAGTAAGGCTACAATGGTTATCAATACAATTTCTGATATAAAAAAGATCGTTTTGGAGATAGTTTTAATAACAGTCGCTATTTTCATTGTGTTCTACCTGCTCCTTCTTAACGGCATAAAAATAGAAAATCTACATTTTAAAAATATCAGCGTAGAGCAATTTTATCTAAAACTGAATAAAAAGCTCATCTTAAAGGCAAAAAACATCCATCTTGCTTCAACCGATCAAAAAGGAGAACTGCCAAATCCGGGGATGATAAACTATTTTCCCAAACTTTTCGAGTATGTGGAGCTAAAAAACATAAGATTTGCAAATAGAGATTTCGATCTGTATTACAAAGATCAAAATTTCATTTACAGTGACAAAAACATATCCATAAAAGCGAGCATAAAAAGCCGGGACAACAAAGTGGTGGCAGATGTGGAAAAGTTTTCTGTCAAAAACTTTGGCCTGGATCTTAACGGCACTTTGATAACCTATAAAGATAGAGCCTTTTTCAAAGGCCGATACAGCGCAGAAAATATCAGGGGCAGTATCCAGATAAAAAGAGCTGGCAAAAAAATTAAATTCATCATCGACTCCAAACCCTTTTCAAACAGGGATCTGGCACGGTTTTTCAGCCATATAAAGCTCAACAACGAGATAAAAAGCTGGAGCTATGAAAAGGTTCGGGCCAAAAAGTATAAGCTGATCTATCTAACCGGCATATATGATATAAAAAAGGGGCTTGAGCGAGAAAGTTTACGCGCCAGGGCTGAGGCAGAGGATGTGATAGTGAAATTTCACCCCAATGTTGAGCCGGTTGGAGTGAAAAAGGTGGTATTGAGCCTAAAAAACGACTCGCTTTTTTTCAATCTTCAAAAACCCTCTTATGAAGGCATAGACCTAAGTGGTTCCAAAGTCCAAATCATCTCCCTTGGCAAAAACAGCTATATAGATATCTTTATTAAAACCGCAGCCCCCTTTGACGAGCGGATAAAAAAAATATTGAAAGCCTACCGCATAGAGGTTCCCCTTACGCAAAAAAGAGGCCTTACAGATGCTAACTTAAGGATCAGGGTAGTTTTAAAAACGTTAAAAACTGGCGTAAAAGGGGCTTTTACGGCACAAAACTCCCTGTTCGAGATAAAAGGGGTTGAGATTGGGGCAAAAAGAGTCAATGTCACTTTAAAAAACGGCTTTATAAAACTGCAAAAATCCGATCTTTATCTTGATGGTTTTCTTAAGGCCCAAACAGAGGGATATATCGACCTTTTAAAAGATATTGCAAAGTTTAATCTGAAAAAACTAAATCTGGAACTAAAAAAAGAGGGAGTAAAGATCATAAAGCTCAAAGACAAAACCGCAGATTTGACTATATACCCAAACAAAAACCTGATCCTATCGAACAGATTGAATCTAAAGGTTCTTTTTGACAAAGGGGTGGTAATAGTAGACAACCTTCAGGATTTCAAATCCTACTCCGATCTGTTAAAAAAAATCGATCCCACATACGCAAAACTTATCTATGATTTTAGAAAAAAAAGGGCGAATCTGGAGCTGGAAAAGCCGAACCGGATGGTTATAAAAGAGGGTAAGCCCGTAAAGAGGTTTCATATATATTTTGACGAGAAAAGCTCCAGCATTAAAATCAACCGTTTTTTTGAAGCGAAAATTGGAAAAAAGCTATCCGGATATATAAAAAATATCGATCTCAACCTTAGCGGCATTATGAAAAAAAGAGGCAAAAAAGATTTAAATATCAGTGCCGATTTCGCAATATTAAATAGTGATATCCTTTACAACTCCTTCACCCTGCCCGTCAAAAGGGGGCGGCTAAATCTAAATGGTGGTGAAATGAAGTTTAAAGGCATAAACAGCAACGATAAACTTGAATTTGTAAAAAAAACAGATAAAACCAGACTCTTTTTCAAAGCCCGGGGCGAGACGGTAAACGAAATCATAGGCAAAAACCATTTTGAGGGCGGAATTTTCACTCTCAAAGCCTTTGGAGTAAAAGAGCGTCTGGAAGGAACTCTGGATATAAAAGAGGGATATATTAAAAATCTAAAAACCCTAAATAACCTCTTTGCCACGCTAAACACCATCCCCGCCTTCGCAACGCTCAGCGATCCGGGATTTAGTTCCAAAGGTATGTTGATAAAAAACGGGAAAATAGAGTTCGTTTTAAGAAAGGATTATCTGATATTAACCAATATCAATCTAAAATCCACCTCTTTCGATATAGCCGGAAACGGTGTGGTGGATATGAAAAAGGGTAAAATATTCGTAAGATTGAAACTAAAGACGCTGAAAAAGATATCCAGCCTGGTAAGCAAAATCCCGATAGCCGGATATATTCTTCTTGGAGATGATGGCTCCATCTCCACATCGGTGGAGATAAAGGGGGATTTGAACGATCCTAAAATCAAATCCCTGCTACCCCAGGAGAGTATAAAGATGCCTTTTAACATCATCAAAAGGACCCTGCAGCTGCCCTTTAAGATATTTGAGTGACTACTCGTTTCTAAGCACGCTTATAACGTCGATTTTCGTGGCTTTCTTGGCCGGATAGAGGGAGGAGAAAACCGTTATCACCACTGCACCGGCTATAATCGATATCAAATCCACAAGGCTAAGCTCCATAGGAAGGCGGGATGTGCCGTAGACGTCTGCCGGAAGGTCTATTATGTCGAAATTGCCTAAAAGATATATTCCCAAAAGCCCCAGAGCCACCCCCGTTACAATTCCGGCTCCCCCAATAATTGCGCCCAGTCTGAAAAAGACGGCCTCTATCTCTTTTGGCGTAGCTCCCAAAGAGAGCAGCAAAGCTATCTCCTTTCGTCTGTTCATAACCGTCATAAGCAAAGAGCTGACGATATTCAGGGAGGCCACCAAAATTATCAGCATCAATACGATAAAAAGCGCCCTCTTCTCCATCTTCAAAGCGGCGAAAAAATTCCCGTTTTGCTGCCACCACCCAACTATCCCCACATCACCGGGTAGAAACTTTTTGATTTTTTCCAAATCTTTTTGCGGCTCTTTGGAGTAGATATGTATCCCGCTGTATCCGGATGGGATGTGTAAAACGGCCCGCATGGAGTTTAGTGTCGTATAGGAGTAGGCCTTGTCATAGGCCAAAAGGCCTGATTTGAAATATCCAGCCACCTTGAACCTCTTAAAAACCGGCGTTATGCTAAATCCAGTAGGCTGGGATTTGGTAAATATAAAAAATATCTTCTCTCCAGGCGTTAGAAAAAAGCTGTCCCAAAGCTCCTTTCCCACCACCGCCTCGAACTTGCCCGGCTTCTTTTTCACATACTCCCTTAAAACCTCGTTTATCTCCAGCTCCTTGTCAAAGTCCACCCCAAAAACCACTCCGCCCTCCAGCCTCTCGCCCTTTTTGTAAATAACCTGCGAACTGATGTAGGGAGAAAATTTAAGGTAGGGAAATTTTTTTTGAAGTTTTGAGAGGATATCCTCATCGACGGTCTGGGAAAATCTGGGATAAATAGTGAGAGGGTAGTTCATCGTAAAGAGTTTCTTCTCAAACTCCCTGTCAAACCCGTTCATGATACCCATAGCCACTATCAGAACCATAACACCGACGGCTATGCCGATAAAGGCCAAAAGGGCCGAGAGGGCGATAAAGGGCTGCTCTTTATCGAATTGCAGATACTTCTTTACGATGAAAGAGACCAGTTTTTCGTTCATCAGGCCTCTTGAGCCGCGAGTAATCCTTTTTTAGGGCCGCTTTTTCCACAGCAGTGTTTGTATTTTTTACCGCTTCCGCAGGGGCACGGCTCGTTTCTGGCCGGCTTTTTGGCCTTTGTTATGGGCTCGCTTCTCTCTTCCTCGCCGTGAACCATCCTGGCCTGCTCTTTTATCTCCTCGTCCATCTTCGCAAGTTCCGCTTCGAGCCTTCTTATCTCCTCCTCTTCGTTCTCATCCCTTAACTGTATCAGATGAAGGGTTTTAAGAGCTTCCGATTTGATTCTGTTAACAAGCTCCATAAAGAGGTTGTATGACTCCTTCTTATACTCCACCAGCGGGTCTTTTTGGTTGTAGCCCCTAAGGCCAATGCCCGTTTTAAGTATATCCATCTGATAGAGGTGCTCCCTCCATGCGTTGTCTAATACCTGAAGGTATAAAATCCGCTCAATCTCCCTTCTTTGGGCCTCATCGAGCCTGCTCATCTTATCTTCGTATTCGCTCTCAAGCTTTTGGACTATAAACTCTTTAAGCTCATCATAATCTTTATCCTTTAGCTCCTCCACAGAAATGTCGCTTCCCAGCTCCTCTTTTATCAGTTTGGAAAGTTTCTCAAGGTTAAAATCCTCTTTCGGCATCTGTGGAAAGATATCGCTTTGGGCCAGCAGCTCCTCCACAAGCTCAAGCCTGTTCTCTTTTATCTTGGCGTCGATATCGAAATCCGGGTTTAGAAGTTCTTGCCTGAATTTATAGATGGTTTTTCTCTGCTCGTTGGCCACATCGTCGTATTCGAGTATATGTTTTCTGGACTCAAAGTGGAGATTTTCCACCTTTTTCTGGGCTTTCTCGACAGCCCTTGTAACCATTTTGGACTCTATATGCTCGCCCTCCTCTATTCCAAGGCGATTCATGATGTTTTTTATCCTGTCCCCACCAAAAATCCTGAGCAGGTTGTCCTCGAGACTCAAAAAAAACTGGCTGGCCCCAGGGTCTCCTTGTCTTCCGGCTCTTCCTCTTAGCTGGTTGTCTATCCTTCTGCTCTCATGTCGCTCCGTCCCTAAGATAAACAGCCCCCCAAGCTCTCTAACCTCGTCGTCAATCTTTATATCGACCCCCCGTCCGGCCATATTCGTAGCGATGGTTACCGCGCCTCTTTTACCGGCCTGGGCTATGATTTCAGCCTCTTTGTCATGCTGTTTGGCGTTTAGAATGGTATGGGGGATTTTCTCCTTTTTCAGCAGTTTATGAAGCAGTTCGTTCTTCTCTATGGAGGTGGTTCCCACCAGCACCGGCTGGCCCTTTTTGTGAAGCTCTTTTATCTTTTTCACCACTGCCTCGAACTTCTCTTTTTCGCTTTTAAAAATCAAATCGTCCATATCTTTTCTGGCAACGGGCCTGTTGGTTGGGATGGAGATAACCTCCAGGCCATAAATCTCGGCGAATTCCGTAGCCTCAGTCTGGGCCGTTCCCGTCATTCCCGCCAGCTTTTTATACATCCTGAAATAGTTTTGGAAAGTGATGTCCGCCAGCGTCTGGCTCTCCTCTTGTATCTCAACGCCCTCTTTGGCCTCCAAAGCCTGGTGCAGCCCTTCGCTGAACCTTCTGCCCTCACTCAGCCTTCCGGTAAACTCGTCGACTATAACAACCTCTCCATCTTTTACCACATAGTCCACGTCGTTTTGAAAGAGATAGTTGGCCTTTAGGGCCTGGTCCAGATGGTGTGCCAAAATGGCGTTATCCATCGAGTAGAGGTTATCGACTCCAAAAAGCTCCTCCGCCTTGGCGATACCCTCTTGCGTCAGTAGAATCACCCTGTCCTTTTCGTCCACCGTAAAGTGCTTGTCCCGCTCCAGCTGTTTGGCGATTTTGTCCGCTTTGGTGTAGTTGTCGAGCCTTCTGTTGGTGGGACCGGATATGATAAGCGGCGTTCTGGCCTCATCTATAAGAATGGAGTCCACCTCGTCCACAATGGCGTAGTTGTGCCCTCTTTGCACCATCTCATCGAGGGAGTATTTCATATTGTCCCTTAGGTAGTCGAATCCAAACTCGTTGTTCGTTCCGTATGTGACATCGGCCGCATACTGCTCTTTTCTGGCCTGGTCGTCTTGCAAATCGCTTGTAAGAACCCCCACGCTGTAGCCTAAAAAGTTGTAAAGTTTTCCCATATCGGTGGCGTCACGCCTTGCCAGATAGTCGTTTACCGTAACCACATGCACCCCTTCTCCCGTCATGGCGTTCAGGGCCACGGCAAGGGTTGCCACGAGGGTTTTACCCTCACCCGTCTTCATCTCGGCTATCCTTCCCTCATGCAGCACCATACCGCCTATAAGCTGCACGTCGTAATGCCTCATCCCAAGAACTCTTTTACTGGCCTCCCTGGTTATGGCAAAGGAGTCCTCCAACACCTCGTCCATACTCTTTTCGCCGCTTTTTACCTGCTCTTTCAGTTCGTTAAAGGCGCTCTTTAGCTCCTCGTCGCTGAGTTTCTCGTATTTCGGTTCTAATGCGTTTATATTTTGGACTCTCTTTCGATAGCGCTTAAGCTCCCTATCGTTCTTCGTTCCAAATACCTTTTTCACAACGCTTTTTAGCATTCACACAATCCTTTATTAAAGTTATTATATTTTAACACAATATTTTTATATAATTGGTTAACCCAAAACAAAGGTTAAAAATGGTTAAAACCCTGCTGCTTTTTTTTGTTATAACATATAGTTTCGCAAAAATCAACACCGCCTCATTCACAGCCGACTTCAACCAAAGCGTCACGAACGACCAGAACAAAACACTGCACTATACGGGAAAGGTTTACTATCTCTATCCGGATAAAATCAGATGGGTTTACGAAACTCCGGTAAAAAAAGAGATAATCGTAAAAAACCGCACCGTCACCGTAATAGAGCCGGAACTGGAGCAGGCTCTTATAAAAAAGATAAAAGATGAAATCCAGTTGCAAAAAATACTGAAAGAGGCGAAACAGATATCAAAAGATGGCTATAAAGCGGAGGTTGATAAAAAAGAGTTTTACATAACAGCCCCAAACGGCGTTTTAAAAAGCATAAGATATAAAGACGAGCTTTCAAACGAGGTCGTTATCAGGTTTTTGAATTTGAAAATAGATAGCGATATTAACGAGAGCCAGTTTGAAGTGAAAATTCCACAGGATTTCGACCTGATTTATGAGTAGAGGGAGGTCCCCCTACACATATTTGTTTATCATCTCGTTTAGCAGTTCCTCGTCTATCTGGTCGAAATTGAGGTAGCTGTATACCTTGTCCTCTTTTCCGGCGAGTTTTTTGGGAACGATATCCAGATACTCCTCTTTTGTGGGGATTCTGCCAAGCAGTGCTGCCACTGCCGCAAGCTCCGCACTTCCCAGATAGACCTTGGCGTCCTTACCCATTCTGTTGTCGAAGTTTCTCGTAGATGTTGAAAAAACGGTTGCTCCGTCTCTGACCCTGGCCTGGTTACCCATACAAAGACTGCATCCTGGCAGCTCCGTTCTGGCTCCAGCCGTACCAAATACGGAGTAGTAACCCTCCTCTATCAGCTCCTCCTCGTCCATCTTGGTAGGAGGCGCAATCCAAAGCCTTACCGGCACCTGGCCCTCTCCTTTTAGTATCTCTCCCAAAGCTCTGTAGTGGCCGATGTTCGTCATACAGCTTCCAACGAAAACCTCGTCGATTTTATGCGGCCTGTTGGGGTCCGCAAGCACTTCGCTTAGAGTCGCCACATCATCCGGGTCGTTGGGGCACGCAACGATTGGTTCGGTTATCTCGTTCAGGTCTATGTCGATAACCGCCGCGTAATCGGCGTTTTTGTCCGCTTTCATCAGTTTCGGATTCTCCAGCCACTCCTCCATCTTCTTCTTTCTTCTCTCAAGGGTTCTTTTATCCTCGTATCCGGCCTCTATCATCTTCTCCAAAAGTTTGATATTGGATTTGAGATACTCCGCCACAGGCTCCTCGTCCAGCTGAACGGTACAGGCTGCCGCACTTCTTTCAGCACTGGCGTCGCTTAGCTCGAAGGCCTGCTCCACTTTCAAAAAGGGAAGGCCCTCTATCTCCAAAATCCGTCCGGCGAAGATATTTTTCTTGTTTTTCTTGTCAACGGTCAAAAGCCCCTGTTTGATGGCGAAATATGGAATGGCGTTTACCAAATCCCTTAGGGTGATTCCTGGCTGAAGCTCTCCTTTGAACCTTACTAGAACCGATTCAGGCATATTTAGTGGCATACTTCCGGTAACTGCCGCAAAGGCAACCAGACCGGAACCTGCCGGAAAACTTATACCTATAGGGAACCTGGTATGGGAATCCCCGCCCGTTCCTACCGTATCTGGCAGAACCATTCTGTTAAGCCATGAGTGGATAACTCCGTCACCCGGTTTCAAGCTCACGCCGCCACGGCTCGTGATAAACTCCGGCAGCGTGTGCTGCAGCTCGATATCGGCAGGTTTTGGATATGCTGCGGTATGACAGAAGGACTGAAGCACATAATCGGCTCCAAAGCTTAGTGCCGCAAGCTCTTTTATCTCGTCTCTCGTCATAGCCCCGGTGGTATCCTGGCTGCCAACGGTAAGGGTTTCGGGCTCAACATACATTCCGGGTCTTACGCCCTCCATGCCGCAGGCCTTTCCAACCATCTTCTGGGCCAGGGTATATCCAACGCCCTCTTTTCCTTCCGGCTGTTCCGGTCTTGTGAAGATGTTCTCTTCGGGCATTCCAAGAGCGGCTCTTGCTTTTCTCGTAAGCCCGCGTCCTATGATAAGAGGTATCCTTCCGCCCGCTCTATACTCATCTGGCAGCGTGTTCGGCTTTAGTTTGAATTCGCTTACCACCTCTCCGTTTTTGAGTATCTTACCTTCATATGGCCTGATTTCTATAATGTCTCCGGTCTCCAGGTTATCAACGGGAGCCTCTATCGGCAGCGCGCCTGAATCTTCCGCGGTGTTGAAGAAAATCGGGGCTATGATGCTTCCTATGATGATACCGCCGGTTCTTTTGTTTGGCACATGTGGAATATCCTCGCCTATCCACCACTGAACGGAGTTGATACCCGATTTTCTGCTGCTTCCGGTTCCAACAACATCTCCCACGAAAGCCACAGGCAAGCCGGTCTCCTCTTTAAGCCTTTTTATAGTCTCCTGCGCATCTGGCATTTTGGATTTCAGCATAGAAAGAGCGTGCAAAGGTATGTCGCTTCTGCTCCAGGCCTCGCTGGCAGGTGAGAGGTCGTCCGTATTCGTCTCTCCCGGAACCTTGAATACGACAGTCTTTATGGATTCGGGCAGCGGC
Organism: Campylobacterales bacterium; assembly: GCA_027068245.1. Classification (GTDB taxonomy): domain Bacteria; phylum Campylobacterota; class Campylobacteria; order Campylobacterales; family Nitratiruptoraceae; genus Nitratiruptor. Next base: position 13,166 of record JAMOUF010000077.1, read on the forward strand.
GGCCTGTTTAAAAACCACTCGGCGTTGGCCCAGGACTCCAGAACCTCTTTCGCAAATCTGTTGGTTTTGGCCTTTTCCACCACATCGTTGAACGCGTCATATACCAAAAGGGTCTTTTTAAGAGCGTCTGCAGCC
>JAMOUF010000078.1 GCA_027068245.1 Campylobacterales bacterium
CCACATCCATATCAGACCTTCAGTATCTCTTGCTCTTTCGCTTTGACGGCCTCGTCCACCTTTTTTATAAATTCGTCGGTAATCTTTTGCACCTCTTCAAGGGCTCTTTTCTCTTCATCTTCCGTTATGGCCTTCTCTTTAAACAGTTTTTTTATCTTGTCGTTGGCATCTCTTCTTACGTTTCTGATGGCGATTTTCGCCTTTTCACCGAACTGTTTCGTCTTTTTTGCCTCTGCCTCTCTTTGCTCCACCGTCATCGGCGGGAAAAAGAGTTTTATCTGCTCTCCGTCGTTGTTTGGGTTGACGCCAATGTTCGCCTCCTGAATAGCCCTTTCAATCTCCGGCAAAAGCGTTTTATCCCATGGGGAGATGACTATGGTCGTGGCATCGCTGGCCACCACGCTTGCCGCCTGATTCAAAGGCGTTGGAGCGCCGTAGTAGTCCACTTTGATATTTTCCACCACAGCCGTTGTAACCCTACCTGTTCTTAGCGTATTGAAATCCTTTTTCAAAACCTCGAGACTCTTTTGCATATGTTCTTTTGCATAGTCATATATCTCATTTAGCTCCATATCTGCTCCTTACTAAAATTTTTGTATTAATTTTACTATTTTTTACCTTTATTATAACTCTGACACGCCGTTTAGAGAGTTTGTAATCCAGTTTCTCCTCTATAAGGCCATCTTTTACATTTACGTTTTTCCATCCGTATCCGGATATGTACAGCTTGGCCTTTTTGTATATGGGCTCTATCTCTACCTTCACCCTTTTTAATACCCCGTCTTTGGGATATGATTTTGGCTCTATCCAGGTAGCTTTCAGGTGTTTGATTTTTAAAGATTTCTTTAAGTCGCTCTTTCCAACCAGGGCGATTCTGTCCAAATCGTATGGGTCACTAAAGAGGTTTACGGCGCCTAAATTCTGGTTGCATATTCCCAAAAATGGATATGAGGAGATAATCTTTTTTACTCTTTCGTCATACTCACCGTATGGATAGGCGTAAAATCTGGGATAAAAACCCAGTTTCTTTTTAAACAGCTCCATACCCTTTTTCGTATCCTCTTCTATCTTTTTTTCATTCAAATCACACAGGTGCGGATGGGAGTGGGAGTGAAAGGAGATGTCGGCCAGTGGGGATTTGGATATTTTTCTGAGCTCTTTGAAATTTAGAAAATCCGGATAGGACCTTAGTGCGGGCAGTGTGGATACGAATATGGTAAATGGGTAGTTGAACTCTTTGAAAAGCGCAAAAGCTTTTAAAAAGCTTTTATATCCGTCATCTATCGTCAAAACCACCCAGTTATCTTCTATTTTGCCATTTTTTATGCCCTTTACCAGCGTGGAGAGCGGCACTACCTCGTACCCCTCTTTTTTAAGATAGAGAAACTCTCTTCTTAGCTCTTTTAGCGTTGTATTGGTGGAGGGGTGTCTGCCGTCATCGAAGCGGTGATAGACAAATATGTGCGCATCGGCGAAAAGCGCCGATATGAAACTACTTAGCAGTAGGAGCTTGAGGAACACTTTGGGTATCCACTGGAGGCGGTGGAGGCGGGATGGTGGCTTTTTGCTCTATTTTTACCTCGTCCACCACGGATTTGTTGTAGGTTTTGTTATAGAGATATCCCAATAATATGGTATTTAGGACAAAAGCAATTATCAAAAAGAATGTCACTTTGGCCAAAAATCCCTGAGGCCCCTTCGCACCGAAAAGCGACTCGTTGCTGCCGCTATACGCTCCAAGTCCGATGGATGAGCTTTTTTGTAGTAAAATAACGATGGTTAAAACCACAGCTAAAATGATTTGCATGATGAAAAGAATTTTTATCATCTGTTGCCTTTTAGGAAATTTTTGGCAATTATATCTAAATTTGGAGAGAAATTGAAACATATAGGGCAGTTTGACAGATTTGCCGGCAGTTACGAAAACTATAAAATAATCCAGTCAAAGGTGGCCAGACATCTGGTCTCCAACATAAAAAAGAGGGGAGAGAGTATTTTGGACCTTGGAGCCGGTGGCGGCGAGGTATATAAAAATATCGACTGGGAAATCAAGAGTTATCATGCTGTGGATTTGAGCCCCCGGATGTTGGGTTTTCACCCAGATACACACAAAATCCTGTGCGATTTCGACAGCGAGGAGTGCTGGAAGCGTTTAAAAAACCTGCCTGTGGATATGGTCGTCTCCTCCAGTGCCTTGCAGTGGAGCAGGGATTTTGACAGGTTGTGTAAAAACATCTCCTCATTGAGTGAAAACGTAAATCTGGCCCTGTTTACATCGAATACCTTTAAAACTATTCAGCGAATAACCGGCGTTCCCTCTCCCATTTTGGAAAAATCCGAGATTTTAGATACCGTTAACAGATATTTTTTGATAAACTATGAGATAAGGCAATACAGGCTCTTTTTTCAAAACAGACTCGATATGTTCAGGTATATAAAAAAAAGCGGGGTAAGCCACGGTGTAAAGCGGTTGGGTTATAAAGAGACAAGGGAGCTTATAATGAGCTACCCTTACAATTATCTGGAGTTTGAAGTGGTGTTTTTATGGTCAAAAAAATAGTATTTATCATACCGGTGCTGCTCTTTTCCTCGGAGGTTGTATGCAGATTTGAGGAGCAAAAGATAATATGCACCTACTTTATCGACCGTTCCGACAATGTAAACGGTCTAAAGGTCCGATTCTTCTGGCGTTCGCCAAATGGACGGGACAACCGGATAAAAAAATTCAAGGTTCCCCCTTATCACGGTTCCGTATATGATTACAGATTTTTGCCGGGACGCGTTCAGGGCAGGTGGAAGGTTGTTGTAACCGAGCTTGAGAGCAACAAAAGTGCCTCTGCCTATTTTGATATTAACGAGAGTGAGGATTTTTTCGAAGAGTAATATCTTTTTCTACCTTGTAAAGTCTGTATCTTAGATTTTTAAATTTCTCGCTGTAAGCGGTATCTACGAGTTTGAATATCTCCTCCAAAACCCTGGCAGCTTCCTGGGAACGCTTCATGTTCGCTTTTATCAAAGAGTCTATCGACTCTTTTTTCAGCTCGCTTTTGGTGGTGGACTTTAAAACATCTCCTTCCACGTCTCTCTGTTTTATCAGGTTTTCATCTTCGTATACGCCCTCGTGTCTTATCTCTTTGAGCTCTTTTGATATGTGGGGTTCGTCGAAGATATATCTGAATATATCCTCCACTACCCGCACACCCTCTTTGAAACGGTTTAGATTTGCGTCTATTATCCTATACAGCCTGGGCTCCAAAGGAGCCTCCGCTTTATTCGTCATTGCCAAATATTCCCAACAGCTGC
>JAMOUF010000079.1 GCA_027068245.1 Campylobacterales bacterium
AACGGCTCTCAGCTGGCTTTGAAAAACGAGGCCAAAGATATAAACCGTCTTACCTCCTCCCTGGCAAAAATCAACAAGGAGATAAAAGCCTCATCCGGAGGAAATCTGATACCTGACCAGGAGAGACTAAATACTCTGTACAACGAACGGGACAGACTGGTAAAAGAGCTGAGCTCGCATATCGATACAAAAATCAGATATGGTGCTGACGGCTCCGTGGATGTCTCAAGCGCGAAAGGACACGCTCTCGTGGTTGGAGATAGAAATTTTGAGTTGAAAGTGGAGAGCGTAAGCGAACCTGAGCTTAAAACCACCTCTTCAAGAGTAACCTTAAACGGCGCAGATATTACCAATGAGTTCACAAAAGGAACATTCGCAGCCAAAATAGAGTATACCAATCAGACGGTAAAGACGATGGATAAACTAAATACTTTTGCGATAGAGTTCGCAAAGCAGAACAACGCCATCCATCAGCAGGGATTCAACCTTGACGACGAGATGGGCCTGAGTCTTTACGACATTACCGGTGAAGATGGCAGCGAACATATACTAAATCTTTCGCTCGCCATAGATGACGCAAGAAAACTGGCCGTATCCAGCCAAACGGATAGTCCTGGTAACAACGAGAATTTCCAGGCACTCTATTCATTAAAAGATAGAGAGTTTGACAATCTGAACCAAAAGAGTTTTTACGACTACTACATCGAGATGGTAGGCGATATAGCAAACAGCAAAGATTTACATGTCAAAATGGCCCAAGAGAGCGAGGCTGTGCTCACATCACTGGATAAAAAACTCCAAGAGATTAGCGGCGTCAATATGGATGAGGAACTTATGAACCTTATGCAGCTCCAAAACGCATATCAGGCCGCCGCCAAGGTCATCAACGTGACTGATGAACTGTTAAAGACGGTTATGGGATTGATACGCTAAAATAATTTCTCTTTTTTCCGATAATGGGTTATAATTTAATAAAAGAAGGATCTTATGAGAGTCAGTAACAACGCTGTTTACGATACATTCTTAAAATATGACAGGGCTGGACAAAAAGATATAGCCAGATATACGCAGGAGATCTCATCCGGCAAGAAACTGCTGCTCCCATCGGACAACTTCGCCTCTGTCGCAAAATCTCTAAAGTTAAAAGAGTCCAATAAAGATATAGACAACTATTTAACCAACATAACGGAGATCAAAAACAGGCAGATCGCCGCACAGACGGCCATCACCAACATAGCGGATGCGGCCACTGAAGCGAGAGTGGAGATTGTAAGGCTTCTAAATACTGGTGTTTTGGACCAGGAAGATGCCGAGATCGTAAATCACTATCTGCAAGAGCTTAAAGAGTATATGATAGATCAGGCCAATACCAAAATCGGCGACAGCTATCTTTTTGCGGGCACCAAAACCGACACAAAACCCTTTGAGGTTATAAACAAAGAGCTGGTATATTCAGGAAATGACGGCGAAAGAGAGGTTAACATCTCCAAAAACTTCTCTGCAAACTCTACATTCAACGGCAATAAACTGGGACTTGAAGAGATTGTGAAAGTGATCGAGGATATAGATACCGCCATCACTATAGACCAGGATTTAAGCTCTGTATCAGAAGACTCTTTGAAAAAACTTGATGAGGGGATTTCAAAACTGCTGCAACAAAGATCGTTCATCGGATCCCAGGAGAGGGTGGTAGATAGTTTCAAAATGCAGCACGACTCTTTCAAAACCGTCTACAACAACTTTATCTCTTCCCTCGAAGACGCTGACATCAGCGAGGCAGTGGCCGGGCTGGAGAGAGCCAAAGTGGCTTACGAGGCCTCTATGGCCGTCTTTACCCAAAACAAAGATCTCAATCTTTTAAAATACCTGCAATCCTAAAATTTATAACTTTTCACTTTCTCTTTGGCCTCTATGCTTTTTAGCAAAGAGGCCCTCTTTTTCTTTACCATCTTTTCAAGCTCTTCCACTTTTTTAAAAACGGAGGCAAGGTCATCAACACTATCCGGATTTTCAACCATTTTCTGCAAACGGGCAAATCCGGCTTCAAAAGCCGCAAGATCGCCATTTAAAAGATTGATAAACAAAGAGTCCAAAAGAGAGTTCAGATTTTCGATTCTATTCCCTCCCATCCCTCTTTAAGGGTGCTTAAAATCTCGATAAGATCCTCTATCAACTTAATGTCGTTGTTTGCGTGAGCCTTGAAAAGGGAACTCTCGATAAAGTCATACAAAGAGTGCAGGTTTTTGGCTATATCACCCCCCTTTTCAAAATCGAGCGCACTGTCTAATGCCCGAATGATATCCTGGCATTTGGTGATCTGTTCTATTTTGGTTTTGATGTCGTTTTTTTCAATGCTCTCCTTCGCCATTTTCAAGGAGAGTATAGCTTTGTCATATAGTAAAATAACCTGCTGCATAGGCGAGGCTGTCTGAACGCTGCTTTTCATATAAGCGTCTATTGGATTCATCACAGACCTTTCTCATCATTTTTTGGCAAAATAGCGCTTATACGCTGTTTAACGTCATTTAGTTTGGCGAGCATCATATCAAGGTGTATAAACTCTCTTTTTAGATTCTCTATCTCAGCCTCCACCCGTTTTGAGGTTCTCTCGATGTTGTTTTCAATCGACTTGATCTTTTTGTCGTAAACCTTCTCTTTTTGGCTAAGTATCCCAGTAGGCTCCACATAACTTTCCAAAAGGGGCTCGAGTGAGAGTTTTAACCTCTTTAGAGTTTGCGAAAACCTGTCCGGATAGTTTTTTACAAGCTCCTCGAACCTCTCTTTTTTAAGTTTTATATGGCCGCTTTTATGATCTACCTCTATCAAACCCTCCTCCATAAGCGGAGAAAAACCTCTAAATATGGAAGATCTGATTCCATGTAGCGTAAAATCCCCGGAAAGTGGCCTATTTTCGCCAGTAGATGAGGCTATATAGTCTACCATGGAGTTGTATTTGGAAATAAACTCCTCAAAATCTTTTTCCACAGCCTCCAGATCGTTTTGGACTTTAAGCTCCACCGGCTGTGAAGTAGCTTTTTTTACCTCTATCTCAAGCCCGTCAACCACATTTACAAAATGGTTGGTATGGCTGCTTACACTCTGTCCGTAGATATCGATAACCGCGTCCTGCGCCTCCTCAACGTGAGACTCTGCTGTGCCAAGCTTTAGATTATCCAGCAGATCACCGCTGTCGTCGAAATTTATGATGTTGTTTTCTCCCGTAAAAGTGGAGGAGACGATAAGCCTGTAACCCGTGCCGTCAAAAAAAATGGTAG
>JAMOUF010000080.1 GCA_027068245.1 Campylobacterales bacterium
TAAACTTCATAAAATGAGATGATAAAAATAGTTCTAAAGAAGGTTTTATACCTTCTTTTTATGCTGCTTCTAATATCTTTAATCTCCTTTTTTGCCATACATCTGGCACCTAACAGTTTTTTTAGTGCCGGAGAGCTAAATCCAAATATCACCAAAGAGAGCCTGGAGCATTTAAAAGAGATCTATGGGCTTGATAAACCTTTGATAATTCAGTATCTAAATTGGCTTAAAGCGATGCTGCATCTCGATTTTGGTATCTCTTTTAGCACTGGTAAAAGCGTAACCCAGGAGATTATGGATAGGATTGGAATTACCCTTGGTATAAACCTTACATCTATGATAATCATATTTTCCATCTCTTTCTATCTTGGAATCAAAAGTGCGCTCAAAGAGGGCTCAACCTTCGATAAGATCGTAAAACAGCTCTCACTGCTCTCATTTTCCATGCCGAGCTTCTATCTGGCCTTGCTCCTTATTTTCTTCTTTTCCGTAAAACTGGAGCTCTTTCCAATAAGCGGGCTTTACTCTTTGGAGCCAAAAGAGGGTATATACAGAGTTTTAGACCTGATATGGCACCTAACTCTTCCTGTAACGGTTGTAGTATTTGTAGGATTTGGCACGCTTACCCAGTATATACGCTCTCTGACCATTGAGATACTTAAAAGTGATTATATATTTTTTGCAAAAGCCAGAGGTATAGATGAGAAAAATATAATCAAATACTACATTATCCCCAACCTAAAGCCGCCTGTGATTACGATGCTTGGGCTCTCTTTGCCAGGAATCATCGGTGGCAGCGTTATACTGGAGTCTATATTTTCCATAAATGGTATGGGGCTGCTTTTCTATCAGGCCGCACTTGCAAGGGACTATCCTGTAATAATGGGGATTTTGATTATAACCGCCTTTTTGACGCTTTTAGGGAATATTTTGGCGGATTTGGCCCTATACAGGCTAAATCCGTTTATGAGGGATTAATCTTTAAAGAGGTCTTCGAGAGTGATTTTTGGTCCCTCCTCTTTTTTCTCTTCCTCCGTGCCTATCGCTTCGCCTTTTTCCACCAGCTCTATCTCATATCCGGTAAGCATAGAGGCAAGCCTTATGTTGATACCGTTTTTTCCGATGGCCTTTGATTTTTGATCGGGTGGCAGGGTTACTATAGCTTTGTCTCCCTCTATCTTTACGCTGGTGATGATTGCCGGACTTAACGCCCTTGCCACAAAAATTTCAGGTATTGGAGAGTATTCGATACAGTCTATGCTCTCACCCTTTAGCTCTTTGCTTACGGCGTTTATCCTGACACCTTTTACACCCACGCAGGCACCTACGGGATCGATTTTTGGGCTATGGGAGGCTACGGCCACTTTTGCCCTCTCTCCCGGTATCCTGGCGACCTTTTCCACTGTTATAAGCCCGTCTTTGATCTCTGGAACCTCAAGTTTTAGCAGCTCTTCCAAAAATTTAGGCGTTGTTCTGGATAGCTCAAGATAGAATCCGTGGATTTTGTCTATAACCACTCTTTTTAGTATCGCTTTTACCACATCGCCTACTTTGAAGCTCTCCCCTTTTATTCTGTATTTTCTGGGAAGAATGCCTCTAACCTCATCAATATCGAGGTAGGTGTTCTCATCCGCATCCACCCTGGTTACGGTGCCGTGTACTATGGTTCCAATCTTTTTTTGGTATTTTTCATACAGCTGCTGCTCTATCAGACGCTGGATATGGTATTCGATCTCCTGGTGCAACCTCATAGCCGCGGTTCTTCCATATTTTTCCAGGTCTATGGGAAATTTCAGTTCATCTCCCACCTCGATATCCGGATCATACTCTTTGGCTTCACTTAAGGTAATATATCTGTCCGGATTCTCTTTGGCTCTCTCGTCATCGTCTTCTACCACCTGAATCTTTTGGAATACCTCTATTTTTTTAGTCTCTTTGTTTAGCTCCGCCTCGAACTCTTTTTCTTCGCCAAGCAGTCTTTTGGCGGTATTTTCAAAGGCCTTTTTAATGGCTTCGCTGACCTGCTCCACGCTCAAACCCTTTTCATGGGCGATGGAGTCAATTATATCCATTATCTTTTCCATCTTTTTCCTTTAATATTTTTTGATTTTTTTATCCGGAGGGATTAGAAGTTGCACTATTATATAAAATTTATTCTTGATTTAAGATAAATTTTATCAATATTTTTTGATATAATTACAAATTACAAAAAAGAGGCAAAGGATGGGAATGGAACTGAAATTGGCGCGACCGGATCTGGATGCAAAACCAAAACCTATATCGATAGAAAAAATTGAGGAGATAGTGAAAAAAGAGGGCAACAAAATATTCTATTTTGACAGGGAGAATTCACATAAAGATCTTATGGATATGGTGGACTACTTTGAAAAAAAGGGTTATAGCGTATATTTTAGGGAGGTAAAATATGGGCTTGACGAGAACGACTACATATATGAGGTGCATATATTAGCATGAGACGGCTCTATATAGAGACTTTGGGCTGTGCTATGAATGTTCGTGACAGCGAGCATATCATAGCAGAGCTTACCCAGAAAGAGGATTTTGAGCTGACATCCGATATCAAAGAGGCCGATTTGATACTGATAAACACATGTTCTGTTCGCGAAAAACCTGTTCATAAACTATTTAGCGAGATCGGGCAGTTCAACAAGGTTAAAAAAGCTGGAGCCAAAATTGGGGTTTGCGGCTGTACCGCCAGCCATCTGGGTGAAGAGATAATAAAAAAGGCTCCATATGTAAGTTTCGTTCTGGGGGCCAGAAACGTATCGAAAATCAGGGAGGTTTTAAACAAAGAGCGTGCCGTTGAGGTGGATATAGACTACGATGAGAGCACATATGCCTTTGGCGATTTTAGAAGCTCTCCATACAAAGCCCTTATAAACATATCCATAGGATGCGACAAGAAGTGCACCTTTTGCATCGTGCCG
>JAMOUF010000081.1 GCA_027068245.1 Campylobacterales bacterium
TTCCCCGCCTGATACCCTTTCTAAACCTTGACATATGGGCGTATAGGGTTTTATACCCCTCTTTGTGGGCTATTATTATTACATTCCCATACCCGCCCTTTCTGCCGGCAAAGACCACCCTTCCGCTGCCGGCGGCTCTTATGGGTGTGCCTCTTCTTGCTCCAAAGTCCACGCCCAGGTGGGCTCTGTAACGGTGTAAAACCGGATGCCATCTTCTTAGGGTAAACCTCGAGGTTATCCTGGCGTTGGAGATTGGGCGCATCAGTAAAAAGTTTTCCAGTTCCCTGCCCTTTTCGTTGTAAAATCTGCCCTTGTAGTTGAAAACATAGTTTTTTCTGCCGTTGGTCTCTATCATCGCAACTTTGATATCGGGCATACCAAAAAGCGAGCCGAGTCTATATTTTTGCTCGTATACTATAGCCAGCCTGTCTCCCTTTTTGATGGAGCGGGAGAAATCTATGCTGTTTTTAAACGCGCTGACAAATTCATGTGCCAGCCTGATATTGCCGCTCTTTTTCAAAATATCGGTATAAGGAGCGTATGTAAGTTTTATGACGATGCTCTCTTTGGCCTTGTCGTAAATGATGGGTATCAAATCTATGGAGTAGTCCTCTTTGTTTTTGAAAATATGTATCTGCAGCTCTTCGTTTATGGGTATAAGTATCTGTTTTATGCCGCCTTCATCGTCTAAAAGGGTATAGTATTTTACGCCGGCGTAAATCTCGCTTACGTTCTCTTTCTCCTCCGGAGCCAAATCGTAATATAGCTTCAAAGGGAGGGAGTTGGCCTTCAAAAACTGCAAAAAGCTCTGGTTTTTGGCCCATTTCGAGGTTTTTATGACATCTGCGGACAAAAAAAGAAATAAAACCGATAAAACCAGCAATACCCTAATCAACTCTTTTCCTTGTGAAGCGTTTTAAAAAAGCCATATTTTACCTAAAGGGAGCTTAAAATTTTGATACATTTATTGCATAAGTAAATAGTTTATAAGGAAAAGTTGGTATTATTATAGAAAAAAAGGAGCATATTTGCTAAAACCCATACTCATATCTCTGTTTTCTCTCGCCCTCTTTGCAGCCAAAATAACCTCGGTGGAAGGCTCGTACGCCACCATTACCCCGACCGACGCCCGGGTAGGCAGCAGCGGGATAGTGGTACACCGTTTCGACGAGGAGCACTCCACCATCGTGGCAAGGGCCATTTTGACAGATAAAGATAGGATAAAGTTTGAAGTATTCGACGCCCTGGCCCAGCCAAACCTTCCAAAACCAAAAATTCTGCCGCAAAAAGGGGATGAGGTTATCATCCCATACCTATACGACAGGGGAGTTATAATAGCCCCAAACTATGAGACTTATAAAAAGATAGAGGAGCGGTTTTACGATACCAGATGGCTCCATCCGGACCTCTTTGCCGTGGAGCTCTCAAAAGCCCGCCACAAAACTCCAAACAGGGAGGATTTTAAAAATTTCTGCAACAAATACGCCGCCGCCAAAGTGGTGATAGCCTTGAGGGACGAAGCGGCCGTGGTGGACTGTTACAGTTTTAAAAAGGTGGATAAATTTCCAATCAAAATCGAATCGAACAACACGAAGTTTCCCTTTTATATGAGAATAAAAGAGATTGAGGGCGGTATTTTCTCCCTCTTCTCCAATGATGAAGAGGACTATTTCAACTATTACAAGAAGCTACTGGAGGAGAGATGATAGATAGAAGGCATATAGAAAATTTGAAAAAAATTTTGGGAAAAGAGGGCGTCAAAGAGGACAGGGCCCACCAGCTGGCCTACTCATATGACGCCACCAGGGAGCACTACGAGCCGGATGTGGTGGTATTTCCCAAAAACGAGGAGGAGGTCAGCAAGGTTTTGAAATACTGCAACCAAAACCGTATCAGCGTCGTCCCAAGGGGGGCTGGCAGCGGCTTTACCGGCGGGGCACTGCCTGTCAAAGGTGGCGTTGTGCTGGCTATGGAGAAGTATATGAACAAGATTTTGGAGATAGATTTGAAAAATATGGTTGCAGTGGTCCAGCCGGGGGTTTTGAACAAAGAGCTGCAAAGGGAGGTGGAAAAACAGGGCCTTTTCTATCCGCCGGACCCGGCAAGCCAGGAATACTCCACCATAGGTGGCAACGTGGCCGAAAACGCAGGGGGTATGAGAGCCGCCAAATACGGTATCACAAAAGATTATGTGATGGCTTTGAGGGCCGTTTTGCCAAACGGGGAGATTATAAGGGCTGGAAAGAAGACCATCAAAGACGTTGCCGGATACAACCTGCCCGGCATTTTGGTAGGAAGCGAGGGAACGCTTGCGGTAATTACCGAAATTACTCTAAAACTCATCTCAAAACCCAAACTCACAAAGACCATTATGGGGATATTTCCCACGGTAAACCAGGCAATGAACGCAGTCTATAAATCTTTAGCCGGCGGAGCGAATCCCGTGGCTATGGAGTTTTTGGACAACCTGACTATCAGGGCCGTGGAGGAGAAGTTTCACAAAGGTCTCCCAACGGAGGCCGGAGCTATCTTGATAAGCGATATAGACGGAAACGTTGAAGAGGAGATTGACTATCAGATATCTTTGCTTAAGAGATATTTCAACGAAAACGGAGCGACAGGGTTCAAGGTGGCAAAAGACGAGAAAGAGGCCGCCGACATCTGGTTTGCCAGAAGAAACGCCAGCCAGAGCATCACCATATACGGCAGTAAAAAAATCAACGAGGATGTTACGGTTCCAAGAAGCGAGCTTCCAAGATACCTGGAGGAGGTGGATAGAATCAGTAAAAAATATGGCGTCAAAATCCCCTGTTTCGGACACACGGGAGATGGAAACGTCCATACCAACGTGATGGTTGACGGCAACGACCCCAAACAGGTGAAGACGGGATACAAGGCGATAGAGGAGATTTTCAAAGTGACTCTGGAACTTGGAGGAACTCTTAGCGGAGAGCATGGCATAGGACTTAGCAAAGCCCCGTTTATGAAGATGGCTTTCAGTGAGTCGGAACTGAATCTTTTTAAAAGAATCAAAGCCGCCTTTGACCCGAACAATATCTTAAACCCAGGGAAAATGGGACTTGATTAGTAAAATAAAAGAGTTCATCAAGGAGATATACGACCCCGATATCGAGGTCTATGCCTCCTCACTGAGCTTTTACACCATTTTCTCCATCATTCCAATACTTCTTCTTTCATTTACCATCTATATAAAAGTGACCGACTTTGATAACAATCTTTTAAAAGACTTCATCTTCAAACACCTG
>JAMOUF010000082.1 GCA_027068245.1 Campylobacterales bacterium
ACCTTTGGAGCATCTTTTTGGTATATCCGTAAATTCCCAGATGTATCTTGATATGGTCGCATTCGCCCCTGTTATATGGGATGAGGCTTCTTGAGAAGTAGAGGGCGTGGTCGCAGTGGGTTGTGACTACTTTTACGATATTTTCGCTGTTTTTATCCGGATAGGGGAGTTTTTTGTATGCGCTGTTTATCATAATATCGTCGCTGTCTTGATGCTTTTTCGTCAGCTCATATACGGCTTTTACAACGCTTTTTTCTATAAAGGGCTCATCTGCCTGAACGTTTATGACGATATCCCTCTCGCCAAGGCCCAGCAGCGTGGCCGCCTCGTTTACCCTGTCTGTGCCGCTTTTATGGCGGGGATTTGTCAAAACGGCCTTGAAACCGTATCTTTTAGCCGTCTCCATCACCTCCTCGTCATCGGTGGCTATTACCACCTCGTCTATATCCTCCACCCTTTTGGCCGTAGATATCACCATCGGCAGGCCGTCGATCTCATATAGGACCTTTTTGGGAAATCTCGTAGAACCTATCCTGGCGGGTATGATTATCATAAAACTCCCTTTTTAGGTAAAATTATATCTTAAAAGGGGTAAAATGGTAATATATCAGCCGCTTAGCGGATACTGCTTCAACAGCGACACCATTTTTTTATACGACTTCATATCCAGGTTCAACCCATCCGGAGAGGTTTTGGATGTGGGAACCGGCACCGGTATACTGGCCCTTTTGATAAAAAGGGACTTTGACGCGGATGTGAGCGCCGTCGAGATGCAGGAGGAGTTTGTAAAGTATGCCAAGATCAACTCCCAGGCACAAAATGCGGGGCTGCATATCTATTTTGGCAATTTTTTGCATCTGATATTTGATAAGAAGTTCGACTTTGTGGTATCGAACCCCCCTTTTTACCATAAAGATGTCATAAGAAGCACCAATAAAATGGTTGATATGGCAAGATACAGCGGCTATCTGCCCCTGGAGGAGTTTATAAAAAAGGTAAATTCCATCCTAAAACCCAGGGGAGGATTTCTGTTTTGCTATGATGCCAAACAGATTCAGCTTATCGCCTCATCGCTGGAGAGGTATAAGTTCAAAATAGAGTATCAAAGGTTTATCCATCCCAAAAAAGAGAAGGAGGCCTCTTTGGTGATGATCTATGCGAAAAAGGGTTCCAAATCCCTTTGCAAGACGCTGCCTCCTTTAATAGTCTTTGAGAATGGAAGATACTCAAAGGAGAGCGAGAAAATTTTTAAAAAAGCGGGAGTTCACAGTATAAAATGCAAAATATAGTTAAAAAAGATGGATTTGGATTTGCCTTCGATCCAAATGCCTGCGGCAGCTGCAACGGCGCTTGCTGTAGGGGCGAGAGTGGATATGTCTGGGTGAACGGGGCCGAGATAGAGGCTATAAGCTCCTATTTAAAGATGGATAGCAAGCAGTTTATAGATGAGTATCTTAAAAAGGAGGGATATAGATTTACGCTAAAAGAGCTTAAGATAAATGACGAATATCAATGCGTTTTTTTCGATGAAAAGGTAGGATGTGAGATATACCCGGTAAGGCCCGCACAGTGCAGGGAGTTTCCATTTTGGCAACGATACAGGGATGATAAAAATTTAAGCGAGGTATGCAGGGAATGCAAAGGTATATTGCCCTTATAGCGGCGGCCCTTATCCTATCCGGATGCGCCGTTAAAAACCGCTATATAGACGAAAAATCCGCGTTGGAGGAGAGCTATCTTTTTAATGCCACCTATTTGGAAAACAGCCGGCACTTTAAAGAGGCGGCACTCTTTTACGAAAAATTATACAAGATAGATCCAAACAAAATCTATCTCATAAAGGTTATAGAAAACCTTATCAAGGCAAAAGAGTATGACAAGGCTTTGGCATTTATAGAGGAGGCGAAAAAAAGAGGGATAGAAGATTGGAAACTCCACTACTACGCGGCGAATATATATATAGCGAAAAAAGATTATGAAAAGGCCAAAAAGGAGCTTTTTAGGGCATTGAAACTAAGCAGGGATTACAGGATTTACGAACTTTTGGGCTCACTCTATCTGGCCCAGAAAGATTACGAGAAGGCGTTGAAGTTCTATAAAAGCGCGTACGCGCAAAATCCGGACAGCACCCTGGTATCTACCATCGCGTATATAATGTATTTCTACCTCAACCGCCAAAACGAGGCTCTGGCCTATCTGGAGTCCCATATCCGGATATATGGATGCGACAAGAAGGTATGCCTGACACTGGCCTCAATGTATAGTCTCAAAAACGACATAAACGGGCTTATATCCGTGTATAAAAGGCTTTATGAAAAATATAGGGAAAAGGAGTATGCCAAAAAACTGATACAGTTTTTGATATATGAAAAAGATTACGACCAGGCGATAAGATATGCCAAGGCGATAGGCGACGATGAGATGCTTCTTGATCTTTACCGGATAAAAAAAGATTATAAAAACGCCTACAGGCTGGCTAAAAAGCTATATGAGCTAACATCGGATGTAAAATACCTGGGGCTTATGGCGATTTTCGAGTACGAGAGCAGCGACAAGAAGAGCCGGGATGTTATAATGGACGTGGCGAAAAAGCTGGAGAAGGTTATAAAAAAGAAAAGGGACCCGCTTTATCTAAACTATCTGGGCTATCTCTACATAGACCACGATATCGACGTAAAGCGGGGGATAGAGCTTGTAAAAGAGGCTTTAAAGATGGAGCCAGATTCTCCTTATTATCTGGATTCACTGGCTTGGGGTTACTACAAAATAGGCAGGTGCGAAGAGGCTTTGAAAATAATAAAACGGGTATATTATGAGCTGAACCAAAGGGATGATGAGGTAAAATTTCATCTGGATAAAATTTTAGAATGCGTCAAGGAGAGAGATTGATTTTAGATGAGATTATAAAAAAGACGAAAGAGCGGGTAGAGAGACGAAAGAAGGAGTATCCTTTGGAGTGGCTGGGAAGAAGCCTGGCCTATAACCCTTTCGTGCCAAGGCCCGTGGAGGAGGCTCTAAGAAGCACCCCGGAAGATCCTTACAAAATTATAGCCGAGATAAAAAAGGCCAGCCCTTCCAAAGGGGTTATAAGAGAGGATTTTGACCCGGTCTTTATAGCAAAAGAGTATGAAAAGGGCGGCGCCAACGCCATCAGCGTTCTGACCGAGCCGGACTTTTTCCAAGGAGATGTGGAGTATCTGACCCAGGTTAGACGGTATGTTCCCATGCCTATACTTAGAAAAGAT
>JAMOUF010000083.1 GCA_027068245.1 Campylobacterales bacterium
TTCTTCTGTGGCATAATGGAGCTTCCGGTGGCATACTCATCACTGATGGTTATGAAGCCAAATTCGTAACTGCTCCACAAAATAAGCTCTTCGGCAAGCCTGGATATATGCATCATCATAGTCGCTATATTGAAAAGTATCTCAAGCGCGAAATCCCTATCGCTTACGGTATCGAGACAGTTTACGGTGGGAGAGGAAAATCCAAGCTCTTTGGCAACGAAATCTCTGTCGATATTGTGAGGCGTTCCGGCAAGGGCGGCACACCCCAAAGGCAGATAGTTGTTTCTCTCATAAGAGCTTTGAAACCTCTCGATATCCCTTTTAAACATAGCTGCATAAGCTAATAAATGGTAGGCAAAAGATATGGGCTGGGCATGCTGAAGATGCGTCATTCCGGGCATTAGCGTATTTTTATGCTCTTTTGCTACATCGAGCGAGGTTTTTATAACATCTTTTAACAGTTCTATCAGCCTAAGATTGTTCTTTAATACATAGAGCCTGAAATCCAGAGCCACCTGGTCGTTTCTGCTGCGGGCCGTATGCAGCTTTTTACCCGCATCCCCTATAAGCTGTGTCAGCCTTTTTTCTATAGCCATATGAATATCTTCATCGGCTATGTTAAATTCGAACTTTCCATCCTCAATCTCTTTTTCCACCTCTTTAAGGCCTCGGGATATATCTTCCAGTTCCTTTTTACTCAAAATTCCCTGTTTGTGTAGCATCTTGGCGTGCGCCACGGAGCCGGCGATATCCTCCTTGTAAAGCTCCCTGTCAAAATCCAGGGATGCATTGAACTCATCTAAAAGCGAGCTTGCCTCTTTTTCAAATCTTCCGGACCAAAGTTTTGCCATATTGTGCCTTTTTTTAACGCAATTATAGCAAATCAGTCACAGGTGGATGTAAATCCTGTGCGGGGGTTTACGCATATTGATATGTTTTCCTCACACCCGCTATCGGTACAAAGTGTGTATTTTATTTTGGACTTCAAAAGATGTTTGTATGGTGTAAGGTCAGAATTACCTTTTGAATACATACAGTGGGGCCTTCCAAGTTCGTCAAAGGCCACATAGTTTTTCAAGCTCTGGCAGGGGGTTTCGATAACGACCTTTTCGATACCGAATCTTCTTTGCAGGTTATATTTGTCGTTTACATAGTTACTCTCGCTTATACAAACGGCTATAGGCTCTTTATCCTGAGGGTCACGGGCACATTCACCCTTTGAGGCCATAGCGTTGAACTCGTAATTGTCTCCGGTACTTGGTGTATCCGAAAACACGATAAGTCCTGGCCCGCTTCTATCACAGCTTGCAGTATAGGAAGGGATTGGATGCCATACCTGAAAAGTCCACCACTTTTTGAACCACTGTCTGGCGTCCTTTTTACGCTGGATGTCACTTGGGTAGGAAGAGAGTTCCTTGGATGGAACGTATTTGTCATCTATCATAGCCAGATGTTGCGTATATCTTATGGTGTTTATAAAAATCTCGGAAGCTTTTTGAAGGTTGCTCGTACCAAGTCTTGGGATGATAACAGCAGCTAAAATCCCTATTACCACAATAACGAAAATAAGTTCTACAAGCGTAAAAGAGCGTTTCATCACTATCCTTATGGAAATCGGCTATAAGCCGATTTTACCATAAGTTTATTTAATCTCTTCAGCCTTTTTCACATCATACAAAATATCGTCAAACGGATGGCGATACATCGGCATACCAAGGCGTTTCTCATCCAATACATGGCCGATAAAACCGATGGTTCTGCCAAGGATGAAGAAAGAGTTGAGCGTTCCGCTTTCTATAAATTCGTCAATCTCCTCTTCACTGTAACCCAAAGCTCTCCACATATCCACCATCAAAATCCCTATAGTCCCGTCAACGTTCAAAATCAGGTTGTCTTTTTTGCTGGTTGTAAGCTTTTCAACCTCCAGCGCATAATCCAAAAGCGGCGTGGATGGGAAATGCTCAGCAGCAAACTTTTTAAGGCCCTCTACCCTCTTATCCGGATTTCTGACAGATTTGATTCTGTGACCGATTCCAGGAATTGGAATTCCCTGCTTTTTCATATAGTTCAAAAACTCTTTTGGACTTAGGTTGTTGTCATAGGCGTATTTGAAGTATTTCGCGGCTCCATCTATCGCCCCGCCAAACCTTGGACCGATGGTTAAAAGCCCGGTTACCAGACTCTCCACAACGCTTTTGCCGGCTCTTGCCGTAACTTTTGCGTTATGTGCGCCACTAACGGCAGGTCCGTGGTCCGCAACGGTTTTTATAACGGTCTCTATAAAATCAACCGCCCATCTTGGATATACCTTTTTAAACCAAAGAAGGCTTACCACATCGCCTATGGTCTTGCCAGTATCCGGAGTTGCTACGCTGCTGATTGGATATCCTGCATATGTAGCCTCCTCGCCTCTGTCGTCGCTTATGGTGCAGACGAAATTTTTAGGCTTTCTGATTTTGCCTTCTTTCAACGCTTTTGCATAGTCCTCCGGAACCGGTGGAACTTCAGGCTCTTCGATATCTTTGATGATACCTTTGCCCTTAAGCTCCTCATATACCCCTTTTATAACGTGGGGAAGGTCGTTGAAGCTGTCCGGAACATGTATTCCGGCCTCTGCCATAGCTCTGTTTTTGGCCACGGCCGTCTCTTCATCGGCGTTGGCGCTTGCACCTGCGTGTCCAAACTGCACTCCGCTGCTGAAATGCTCGGCAATCGTTCCTATACACCAGCCGATAACCGGTTTCGTGATTTTCCCGCTTTTAACGGCCTCGATAACCTTATACTCTTCCCTGCCGCCAACTTCACCAAGCAAAAGCATATATTTTACATTTGGGTCTTTTTCCATTCTAAGCAGGTGGTCGATAAATACCGAGCCAACGAACCTGTCCCCGCCTATCGCCACACCATCTGCGATACCGTCCGCGTTTAGGGCGATGATATTGGAAAGTTCGTTGAAAAGTCCGCCACTTCGCGTAACGAGCCCACAGCTTCCGGGTCTGTGGAGTTTGGATTTTATAATGTTCTCTATCGTTCCGCCAATATTTGCCACCTTAAAAGCACCCGGAGTTATAGCACCCACAGTTGCAGGGCCTATAACCAAAACGCCTTTATCTTTTGCGGTCTTGTTCATTATCCTGGCAAGTCTTTCGGGAATACCCTCGGCTGTAATCATAATAGTCTTGAACTGGTCCAGATTCAGCGCATCCATTGTCACGTCGTACGCGGTTCTAAAAGAT
>JAMOUF010000084.1 GCA_027068245.1 Campylobacterales bacterium
CTTTATACAAAGGAAGCAGTGTGAATGAGAAGAAAGTATTGCAAGATAAGATAAAAGAGCTGAAAGAGAAGCTGGGCGTAACCATTGTAGCCCACTACTACCAAAAGGATGAGGTATTCGAGATTGCCGATATTACCGGGGACAGTCTGGAGCTGGCAAAAAGGGCCAAAGAGAGCCAAAACGAGTGGGTTCTGTTTTGCGGTGTGGGGTTTATGGGCCAAAGCGTAAAGATAATAGCGCCACAAAAAAGGGTGGTTATGCCAAAAATAGCATGCTGCGCCATGGCAAGGATGATAGATTCGAGCTATTTTGACGCCTCCGTAAAATATATGGAAGAAAAAGGGATAAAAAAAGAGGATATTCTGCCTGTCACCTATATAAACAGCGGTGCGGAAGTCAAGGCGAAGGTTGGCGAGATGGGCGGGGTTGTCTGCACCAGCAGCAGTGCCGTCAAAATTATAGAGAAGGCCTTGAAAAGCGGTAAAAAGATACTGTTCGTTCCGGATAAGTGCCTTGGACAAAACGTGGCCAGGATGATGGGACTCAAATCCTGCGTCATAGGAGAGGGCAGGTGTGACCCAAAAGAGGCCGATATCATCTGTTACAACGGTTTTTGCTCGGTGCATCAGCTTTTTGAGGTAAAGGATGTGGAGTTTTTCAGAAAAAAATATCCGGGAATCAAAATAGCCGTCCATCCCGAATGTAAGCCCGAGGTTTGCGAGGTCGCCGATTTTGTGGGCTCTACAAGCCAGATTATAAAATATGTCACCTCTTTGCCTATCGAGCAAAAAGTTGCCGTTGGGACCGAGTACAACCTGGTAAACCGTCTAAGGGAGAAAAACACATATGTGCTATCTTCTACGAAACCGGAGTGTCCTACAATGAACGAAACCGAGCTTAGAGATGTGCTGACTACGCTTGAGGCTATAGAGGAGGGGGCTCCCGTAAACGAGATATTCGTGGACGAAAATACGAGAAAGTGGGCCAACGTGGCTTTGGAGAGAATGTTCGAGTATGCGAGGTAGGTTATGTTTATAGAGGATTTTGCAAAAGCGGTTCTGGCCGAGGATATAGGACGGGGAGACCTGTTTGAGAGGGTTGCAGCTCCGAAGAAGGCAGCCGGCAAGATAGTGGCTAAATCAAAAGGCGTTCTGGCCGGAGTGCCTTACGCGGAGGCAATAGCCGGGATACTCGATATTGAGATTGTATGGGAGATGGGTGACGGGGAGGAGTTTGAGCCCTCAAAAACCATAGCAAGGCTCTATGGGGACGCCAGAGATTTGCTAAAAGGAGAAAGAGCCATACTAAACACTATCTTGCACGCCTCCTCCATAGCTGCAAAGGCCAGGGAGTTCATGCGGCAAAGCCGGGGAAAGATAAAGATACTCGATACCAGAAAGACCAGGCCTATGCTTAGGGAGTTTGAGAAATACGCCTCCAGAGTAGGCGGTGCCGTCAACCACAGGATGGGGCTGGATGACTGCTTGATGCTGAAAGATACCCATCTGAAGGTTTTGGAAGAGGAGTTCGAGGAGTTTATGGTAAGAGCCAGAGAGAAGATACCTTTTACCTCGAAAATAGAGGTGGAGTGCGAGAGTTTCGATATGGCAAAAAGAGCCTTTGAGGCAGGGGCCGACATAGTTATGTGCGACAATATGGAGATAGAGGAGATAAAAAGGGTTGTGGAGCTTAGGGATGCGGAGTATAAAAACATCCTTATAGAGGTTAGCGGAAATATCACCAAAGAGAACCTGGAGCGCTATGTGGATATCGGTATAGACGCCGTAAGCAGTGGAGCCATCTTTCACCAGGCCACATGGCCCGATATATCTATGAAGATAGAGGCGTGATGTATAAAGAGGTTTGGCAAAAGCTTCAAGAGGCAAGGCATATAGTCCTCGCCACCCATATCAATCCGGATGCGGACACCATAGGCAGTGCCCTTGGGCTTTACCACGTTTTGCAAAAATCGGGTAAAAGGCCCTCCCTTTTCAACAGCGACAAGGAGCTGCCCTACAACCTGGATTTTCTGCCGGGGATAGAGAGGTTTGGCACCAGCATTGCGGATAACGCCGAGCTTCTGGTCTCACTTGACTGCGGCAGCTTCGACAGGCTGGGGATAGATAAGTTCGATGGATTTATCATAAATATAGACCACCACCGCTCCAACGAGTTTTTCGGAGATTTGAACCTGGTGGAGCCCTCCTTTGGGGCCACGGCCCAGGTGGTGTTTGAGCTGCTGGAGAGAAATGGCGCAAAACCTTGTAAAAACAGCGCCACGGCCCTTTATACGGGTATCGTCGACGATACCGGCTTTTTCAAATATGAGAGCGTGAACGAAAAGCTTTTTCGAAGCGTGGCGAAACTTTGCGGGTACGGGGCCAGCCCCCACTATGTGGCAAAGATGCTTACTATGAGGGAGCCTTTAAGCAAGATCAGGCTTATTCAGATGCTGTTGGCCGATCTTAAACTCTATCTAAATGGCAGAGTGGGCGTTATAGAGCTGACAAGGGAGATTTTAAAAAAGACGGGGGCCAAAAAGGAGATGGCGGACGACGCCCTTCATATGGTCCGCTCACTGGCTACCGTGGAGGTGGCCGTGTTGCTGCGTGAAGAGGATGATGGAAAAATAAAAGTCTCTCTTCGCTCAAAAGATAGAGTGGACGTATCGAAAATCGCCATAAAATTTGGCGGAGGGGGACATAAAAATGCGGCCGGGTTTACGATTGGAGGCACCTTCGATGAGGTTTTGGAGATGATTTTGAATGAATTAAAAAGGGAGTTGGATGAGACGGCGCAGTAAAAAGGGTTTGTATCTGGGACTGTTTACGTTGGCGGCGCTGGGAGTGCTTGGATATTTTATATATACCTCTGAAACTTTCGAGAGGGAGAAACCCTCTATAAAAGTTGCCGACAAGATATACTGGAATCTTAAAAAACCGTTGAATATTACTATAGAGGACAACAGTGGCATAAAGTCATACAAAGTGATTTTAAGTAACGGCAAAGAGCAGGTTACGGTGGATACAAACGAGTTTGCCAATCCTGAAAAAAGAGTCGATATCGTGGTTGAGCCGCCTGCCGATATGGAGTTTGACAAAGGTAAGGCCCAGCTGCTGGTAGAGGCCAGCGATAAAAGCCTTTGGAACTACTTTTTGGGAAACAGCGCCTCCAAGGTGGTCAATATCCATATCGACACCAAAAGGCCTGAGCTTTTTGTGGTAAACAACTCCTACTCCATCACAAAGGGTGGCAGCGCGCTGGTGATTTTCAAATGCCAGGATAAAAACCTCAAAGAGTTTTTCATCAAGACCAATTACGGGAAAAAGTATAAAGCCGCCCCATTCCACAAGGAGGGGTACTATATAGCCCTGATAGCCTGGGACCTTACAAAGCCCAATTTCAGAGCCGATATCGTAGCCTATGACAGGGCCGGAAACAGGTCCAAGGCCCATATTCCGCTATATCTTAAAAACAGAAAATACAGAATCAGCAAAATAACCCTCAAAGAGAGCTTTTTGCAAAACAAAGTGGCTCAGCTGGCGGAGGAGTATCCCGAAACCGCATCCATGTCGCCCGTTGAGAAGTTCAAATTCATAAACGAGACGCTTAGAGAGAAAAACGAGGAGCTGATACATCTGCTTGCATCGAAGGTATCCGGCGATATGGTGGAGGATTTTGACATAAAACCCTTTCATCCGTTGAAAAACGCGGCCGCAGTGGCAAGTTTTGGAGACCATAGATATTACTACTACAAAGGCAGGCTGGTAAGTGAGGCTTACCATATGGGCCTGGATTTGGCAAGCACGAAGATGGCGCCGATAAAATCTTCCAATTACGGCAGCGTGGTGTTTGCCGACTATAACGGCATATATGGAAATATGCCTCTAATAGACCATGGACTTGGCCTCTATACCCTTTATGGTCACTGCTCCACGCTCTTTGTCAGAAAAGGGGATGAGGTGAGTGCCGGCGATACCATAGCCAAAACGGGTATGACGGGACTTGCTCTTGGAGACCACCTCCATTTTGGAGTGGTGGTACAAGGAGTTGAGGTAAGGCCTGCGGAGTGGATGGATAGAAGGTGGATTAAACTCAATATAAAAGATGTTATAAAAGATGCGAAAAAGATGATAGACACTCACTGACAATTTTGGTAAAATGTAGATAGTAAAGGATAGTGATGAATCAACAAACAATTGCCAAAAGCGTGGAACTTACGGGAACGGGGCTTCACAAAGGGGTGCCTGTGACGATGAGGCTCGAGCCTTTGAGCGCGGGACGCGGCATAGAGATATACAGAAAAGACAAAAACGTTTATATCCCTGTCAACCACAAATATGTGGTCGATACGAAAATGGCTACGGTAATCGGAAAAGATGGTGTCAGGGTATCTACCATCGAACATCTGTTAAGTGCCGTTTACAGCTACGGCATAGACAACCTGCTTATTGTTTTGGACAATGACGAGGTGCCTATAATGGACGGGAGTGCCGCCAGTTACTGTATGTTGCTGGATGAGGCCGGTATCAAGGAGCAAAACAGGCCAAAAAGGGTACTCAAGGTAAAAAAGAGCGTCAGGGTAGAGGATGGGGAGAAGTTCGCGCAGCTCAACCCTTCCGATGGGATGGTATTCGATTTTACGATAGACTTCTCCCATCCGGTAATAGGAAGGGAGTATCTTAGATTCAACTTCACCAAAGAGGCCTATTTGGAAGAGATTGCAAGAGCCAGGACATTCGGATTTTTAAAAGAGGTGCAGTATCTAAGAAGTATAGGCCTGGCACGGGGAGGAAGTTTGGAAAATGCGGTCGTGCTCGATGATAACCGCGTTCTAAACAGCGAGGGGCTAAGATATCCGGATGAGTTTGTCAGGCATAAGATTTTGGACGCAATAGGCGACATATCACTGGCGGGAATGCCGATAATGGGCGAATACCGTGCATTTGCCGGAAGCCACGCGCTAAACCATGCGCTGGTGTCAAAACTTCTCTCATCCCAGGAAAATTACGAGATTATAGAGGCCAAGAATCAGGAATCCAGAGTTTTGTCATATGCCTTCGCCTCAAGTTGAGATTGTCGTAATAGCGCTTGGCACTCCTCTTCTTGTGGGAATATACAGAGAGGGGAAACTTACGCAAAAGATTGTAAGCCGGGATAAGACCAGTGAGGCTCTGCCCCGGATTTTTGAAGATATTTTGAAAAAATACTCCATAAAGCGGGTCTACTACGCAAAGGGCCCCGGCAGTTTTATGGCGATAAAACTGGCCTATATATTTTTAAAAAGTTTGCAAATCGTGAAAAATTTCGAGCTATATGGGTGCGAGGGATTCGTTTTCAATGAGAACCGGCCCATAAAAGCCGTGGGGAACCTCTATTTTGTAAAAGAAAATGATAAAATAGTCACCAAAAAAATAGATAATCCGATTGATTGGGATTTTCAACTTCCCAAGAAATTGGATAATTTAAACTGCTCTTTGGATACGGCGCCTTTATATGTCATTCCAGCAGTCTAAAGGAGAGTTTTGTATATAAGTGTTCCAGCGACAAGCGCAAATCTGGGGCCCGGTTTCGATACCTTGGGCGTGGCTTTGAACCTTAGAAACAGCGTAAAGATAAAAAAGAGCCGTTTTTTCAGTATATCCATCAGAGGCGAGGGCCAAAACAACGTCCGGCTAAAGGGAAACAACCTCTTTATCTCCATATTCAACGAGCACTACAGAAAGCTTACGGACAGGCCCCAAAAGTTCAGATTCACCTTCTACAACCATATCCCCCTCTCCAGAGGTCTTGGCAGCAGCTCCGCGGTGATTGTGAGTGCGATTGCGGCGGCATATACCGCGGCGGGCGTTACCATACCCAGGCAGAAGCTGCTCGATTTGGCGCTTACATACGAACCCCATCCGGATAACATAACCCCTGCGGTTATGGGAGGGTTCAACGTGGCGGTTGTGGAGAACAAAAGTGTGGTAAGCCTGAAAAAAGAGATGCCAAAAAACCTCAAAGCGGTGGTTGTCATTCCAAACAGGCCAATATCTACGGCTCATTCAAGAAAGCGGCTTCCAAACAGATATGGTGCGAGAGATGTTATATACAATCTCTCCAGAAGCTCACTTTTAACGGCGGCCATATTCAGCGAAAATTTCGATGTGCTGAAAGTTGCCTCGAAAGACAGAATGCATCAGGATATCCGGATGGGTGCTATGCCGGAGCTTTTCGAGCTGCAAAAGATCGCTCTTGACAACGGGGCGCTTATGAGTACTCTTAGCGGCAGCGGCTCAACTTTTTTCAATATGTGTTATGAAAAAGACGCCCCTAAGCTTGCCGAAACACTGCAAAACAGGTTTGAGGATTTCAAGGTAAAGACACTGGATTTTGACAACGAGGGGATAATTATCCAGGAGTAGCGGTTAGATCATTTTTTTGATATAATTAGCCTCAATGTCAAAGCCAGTTAGAATGTGCATAAATTGCAGAAAAAGATTTTATCAAGATGAGCTCATGAGACTCCAGTGTATCGATAAAAAAATCGTAATTTTTAGCGGGGTTGGAAGGAGCTTTTATATCTGCGAAACTTGCATTGATAATAAAAAGCTTTCAAAAAGTCTCGCTAGACTCTGTAGAATTGATCCAGGTTCGGCTTTGAAAATGTTAAAGGAGATTATTGATAATGGATAAGGTTAGAATCCATGAGATTGCCAGTGAGTTGGGACTCAAAAGTAAAGATGTTATTGAAAAGGCCAAAGAGATAGGTTTAAATATAAGGGCAGCCTCAAGCTCCGTAACCATAGAGGAGGCTGAAAAACTTACAGAGTATATCATGAGTGGCGGCAGCAAGAGCGAGAGCAAGGAGGCTGTGGAACCAAAGAGCGTTAAGCCGAAAAAGGTTCCTGCAGAGAAAAAAGCGGAGCCAAAGGAGAGTCCAACAGAGGTTGTGGAGGAAAAAGCTGAGCCTGCCGAGAAAAAAGAGAGTATAGTCCCGCCTAAACTCAACAAAAGAAGAGGGCTGGTTATCGTAAAGAAAAAGCGGCCGAAAGAGAGTCCAAAGGCAGAAAAAGAGGTAAAAGCCCCGGCTTTGGAGGGTGAAGATTACGAGCCTATGGAGCTGAAACGAAAGCCCAAAAAGAGCAAAAAGAGCGCCCCCGCAGTATCCAAAAAAGAGGGCGAGAAGCTGGAAATCCTGGATGACAGAGATATTGCGAGCATCAGCGAGGAGATAGAGCAGGAGGTGGAATTTCTGCCCGATTTCAACGAAGAACTTCAAAAGGTGGAAGAGGAGGCCAAAAAAGAGAAGGCCAAACGGGATACCTCCAGGGTCAAGGTAGCCAGGAAAAGTTTCTCCGTAGAGCAGCAGGGCCTTAGCCGCGGCAAAAGAAAGAAAAGACGAAAAAAAGAGTCCAAAACCGGTGTAGAGGTAAAAGTGGTGGAGGTTCCACAAGAGGTCAGAGTTTACGAATTTGCCGAAAAAGCCGGCAAAAGCGTGGCCGATGTGATAAAGGTCCTTTTCAACCTCGGTATGATGGTTACCAAAAACGACTTTTTGGATAAAGACACCCTCGAGATACTTGCCGAAGAGTTCGATTTGGAAATCAAGATAAAAGATGTGTTCGAGGAGCTGGACTATGTGAAGGCATATGACGCGGTTGAGGACGACTATCTGGAGGAGAGGCCGCCTGTTATCACCATAATGGGGCACGTGGACCACGGAAAGACCTCTTTGCTCGATAGGATTAGAAGTTCCAAAGTGGCCGAAAAAGAGGCTGGGGGCATCACCCAGCACATAGGTGCGTATATGGTAGACAAAGATGGCAAAAAGATAACTTTCATAGATACTCCCGGACACGAGGCCTTTACCGAGATGAGGGCCAGGGGGGCTCAGGCAACCGATATCGCCATCATAGTGGTAGCGGCAGACGATGGAGTAAAGCCTCAGACCATAGAGGCCGTAAACCATGCCAAAAGCGCCGACGTTCCTATGATAATAGCCATAAACAAAATCGACAAACCGGACGCGAATCCCGACTTGGTAAAATCACAGCTTGCCGAACTTGGAATTACGCCCACGGACTGGGGCGGGGACTATGAGTTTATCAATGTCAGCGCCAAAACCGGCGAGGGTATAGAGGATCTGCTCGATACCATTTTGCTTCAGGCAGAGCTTATGGAGCTTAAGGCCAATCCAAAAAGAGAGGCCAAAGCGGTGGTTATAGAGAGCTCTTTGGAAAAAGGAAGAGGGCCTACGGCTACGGTAATCGTCAAAAACGGCACCCTGAAAGTCGTCGACCATGTGGTATGCGGCGTGGCCTTCGGCCGCGTCAGGGCCATTATAGACGACCTTGGCAGACAGATAAAAGATAGAAAACCCAGCGAGCCCGGTATGGTTATAGGGCTTGACAAAGTTCCGCCCGCGGGAGAGATTATGGTGGCCGTAAAAGATGCGGAGACCGCCAGGGTATACGCTCAAAGACGGGCTGAATACGAGAGGCAAAAAGAGCTTAGCAAGACTACCAAAGTTACTTTGGAAGAGCTTAGCCAGCTTGTAAAAGAGGGACAGGTCAAGAAACTGCCAGTTATCATCAAAGCGGATACCCAGGGCAGTCTGGAGGCGATAAAGGGCAGTCTGGATAAACTCAAAAACGAAGAGGTGAAGGTGGACGTCATCCACTCGGGAGTTGGAGCTATTAGCGAAAGCGACGTGACTTTGGCGGATGCCAGCGACAACGCGGTGATTTTAGGATTTAACGTACGGCCTACGGGTACCGTCAAGAACAAGGCCAAACAGCTTGGCGTAAACATCAAAATATACTCCATCATATACGACCTTATAGACGATGTAAAAGCCCTTCTTAGCGGGATGCTAAGCCCGATTATAAAAGAGGAGGCCATAGGCCAGGCGGAAGTAAGAGAGACCTTTAGTGTTCCAAAGGTGGGAACGGTGGCCGGATGTATCGTCACAGACGGCGTTATAGAGAGAAATGCCAAAGCCAGAGTCATCAGAGACGGGGTCGTGGTATACGAGAGTGCCATCGCCTCTTTGAAGAGATTTAAAGAGGATGTGAAAGAGGTGACGAAAGGGTATGAGTGCGGTATCATGATTGAAAACTTTAACGATATAAAAGTGGGCGACGTGATAGAAGCTTATAAAGAGGTTGAAGAGGCGGCGACGCTTTAAGGAGAGATTATGGCAAAAGCACCTGGACTCAAGGAAAAGAGAGCTGCATCGCTACTAAGAGAGCTTATAAGCGAAGCTTTGGGAACGCTTGACGATGAGGTTTTAAGAGGCCTTACCATTACAGATGTGGATGTGAAAAGAGGGATGTATGACGCCGATGTCTATATAGACGAATCGATATACTCCCCTGAAGAGAAAAAGGAGATTTTGAACCATCTAAAAAGGGCTTCAAAGGTGCTCCAGGGCTACTGTCTGGAGTCCAGCGGCTGGTTCAAATGTCCCAAATTTCATTTCAAATTTGACGACAGACTGCAAAAGCAGCAGAAAATCGAAGAGCTTTTTGAAAAGATAAAGGAAAAGTGATGTTGGAAAAAGAGATTCAAAAGATTGTGGAGTCCTGCGGGGCGAAACTATATGACATAGAGACCGTAAACGAGGGAGGAAAAACCATCTACAGGGTCACCATAACGGATAAAAACGGGGTCGATTTGGACAAATGCGCCAAAATCTCCAATCTGATATCCCCCCTTTTGGATGTAAATCCTCCTATAAGCGGCGATTACAATCTGGAGGTCAGCTCACCCGGAGTGGAGAGAAAACTTAAAAAACTCTCACATTTTGAAAACTCCAGACAAGAGAGTGCCAGAATCACCCTACAAAGCGGCCAAAGCATTGAGGGAAAGATAAAGGATGTAAAAGATAACAAAATCTTTTTGGAAACCAAAGAGGGTGAAGAAGAGATAGATTTCAACGACATCGCAAGCGCGAAGACAATCTTTGAATGGTAGATATCGACAGCTTCTATATGCAAGCGGCCCTGGATGAAGCCTGGAAATACCAGGGTCTTACATATCCAAACCCGGCGGTTGGTGCGGCGGTTTTAAAAGATGGCAGGCTGTTAAGCATCGCCGCACACAGTGAGGCTGGCAGACCCCACGCCGAGGTTTTGGCCATCAAGGAGGCCTATTACGCTCTTACCGGCGATGAAAAGATACTTCAGATAGAAGACGCCCTACATCTACACAACTACCTTCAGTCAAATGCGGGCGACCTGTTTTACGACGCCACAATCTATGTAACCCTCGAGCCCTGTTTTCACTTTGGAAAGACACCGCCTTGCTCTTTGCTGCTGGCGAACTTGAATTTCAAAAGGGTGGTGATAGCCACTCTTGACCCAAACCCGAAAGCTGGCGGGGGCGCCAGGTATCTGCGGCAAAAAGGGGTCGACGTAAAAGTCGGGGTATTGGAAGAGAGGGCAAAAGAGCTTATAGAGCCCTTTGTAAAGTGGAGCCGTGGGAGGTTTGTGTTTTTCAAACTGGCCCAGACAGTAAATGGCGCCATTAAAGGAGGGATTATAAGCTCTTTGGAATCCAGGGAGTATGTCCACCGTCTAAGGGATAAAGTGGAGCTGCTGGTAATCGGCGGAAGCACCGTCAGAGCGGACAGGCCTCTGCTCGATGCGCGGATGGTGGAAGGAAGGGCTCCGGATATTTTAATATACAGCAGAAAAAAAGGTTTTGACAAAAAGATACCGCTTTTTGGAGTAGAGGGAAGAAAGGTCTATATAGAGAGCACCCTCGATAGAATCAAAAACTACAGATATGTGATGATAGAGGGAGGCGAGGGGATGCTTAAGGCCACAAGAGCGGTATGTGACTGGTATCTGTGGTTTGTGGCCCCCTTTATGCTGGATATAAAAAATTATAAATTGGATAAAAAGATAACATTTTTAAAAACGCTTTCGCTAAAGAGCGATTTGATGATTTGGAGCAGGAATGGATAGACAGAAAAAAATTGTATCGATGTTCGACGATATAGCCAAAAGTTACGATTTGGCGAACAGGGTGCTAAGTTTTGGCAGCGATATTGTCTGGAGAAAAAGAGCCTGCAAAAAGGCTGCCGAGTGTTACGGCAAAAAGGATGTGGAGCGCGTCGTGGACGTTGCCTGTGGAACCGGTGATATGCTGCAGTTTTGGCAAAAGGAGCTGAGCGCAAAAGAGTATCTGGGTGTGGACCCCTCCAAAAAGATGCTTGAGGTGGCAAAAGAGAAGCTGCCCCAGTTCAAATTTATAGAGGGTTACGCCCAGAATCTGCCGCTAAAATCCCAAAGCGCCGATTTTTTAAGTATCACTTACGGGATTAGAAACGTGGTGGATAGGATGGACGCGTTGAAAGAGTTTCACAGGGTGTTGAAAAAAGGGGGCGTTTTGGTGATTTTGGAGTTTACCAAGCGGGAAAAATCCACGCCATTGGATAAAGCGGTGGAGTTTTATATGAAGAGGGTGCTGCCAAAAATCGGGGGGTTCCTATCCGGAAACAAGGAGGCCTATGAGTATCTGCCAAACTCCATAGATGGCTTTTTGACTACGGAGCAGCTTGTAAAAGAGTTGAGGCAGAGCGGCTTTGAGATAGAGGAGGTGAAGAGCTACTCCTTTGGAATCTCCACTATGTTCATAGCGAAAAAATGACCCTTTTTAGCGTTAGTGAGCTTAACGAGCAGATAAAATCCCTTCTTGAAAGCCATTTTATATCCGTCTACGTTGAGGGCGAGGTAAGCCGCCCCACCTACCACGGCAGCGGCCACCTCTATTTCAGTCTAAAAGACAGCGACAGCGTGGTGAAGTGCGTAATGTTTAGAAGCAGCGTGGCTAAACTTAGATTTAGGCTGGAAGAGGGCCAGAAGGTCATGGTGGGTGGAAAAATCGGTGTATACTCCCCAAGAGGCGAGT
This sequence comes from Campylobacterales bacterium, assembly GCA_027068245.1. GTDB lineage: Bacteria > Campylobacterota > Campylobacteria > Campylobacterales > Nitratiruptoraceae > Nitratiruptor. The sequence continues at coordinate 11,902 of JAMOUF010000084.1, forward strand.
ATCAGCTCTATGCAACCCATATCGAGCCCGCAGGAATCGGTGCGCTTAAGATGGCCTTCGAGCAGTTGAGGGAGCGGCTGAAAAAGATGGGCTATTTTGAAAACAAAAAGCCCATACCAAAAGATATAGAAAAAGTGGCTATCGTCACCTCCCTTAGCGGGGCTGCTCTTAGTGATATGAAAAGGGTGCTAAAGAAGAGATGGAACCTGGTGAAGGTATATGTGGTGGATACGCTGGTGCAGGGAAAGGATGCGGCACCGATGATAGCCGATGCGATAGCGTATGCGGATACTCTTGGCGTGGACGCCATCATAGTCTCCAGAGGTGGAGGAAGTCTGGAGGATTTGTGGGCCTTCAACGAGGAGGTGGTGGCCGAGGCGATATACAGGGCCAAAACTCCCGTAATCTCCGCCGTGGGGCATGAGAGGGACTATCTAATCAGCGATTTCGTGGCCGACCTGAGGGCTCCGACGCCAAGCGCTGCCATAGAGATGATATTTCCGGATAGGGGCGAGAGACTGCTCTATCTGGATGAGCTTATGGAGCAGTTCGATAAAAGGTTTAGTCATATCTTTTATCAAAAATCCAGCCAGCTGGAGCATTTGAGAGATTCTCTCTCAAGCCTCTCCCCTACCCAAAAACTCTCCAGCCTAAACAGCGAGCTTTTGGCTCTCAAAGCCTCGCTGAACCGGGCGGTAGAGGCCAAAATCTCCAAAGAGTCCGCTCTGCCGGCACATCTGAAGGATATGTTAAGCAGCTCTATCGATGCGGTTTTGCAAAACAAAGAGCACGCTTTGGAACTTTTGGGTCAGAAACTAAAAGGTGCCCTGAAGGCCAGGGAGCTGCCTCCTGGAGCCGCACAGGTGGTAAAAGATGGCAGGCCCGTGGAGCTTGAGGAGCTGAAGGTTGGCGATGAGGCCGAGCTGCAAAGCCTTAGCCGCAGAGTCCGGATAAAGGTAACTGGAACGGATGAGATATAGGCTCTTTGTCTATGGCACCCTGAAAAGTGGTTTTTGCAACCATATATTTTT
>JAMOUF010000085.1 GCA_027068245.1 Campylobacterales bacterium
TTAACGAGTTGCCGGTGGCTACCATAGGGTCTAAAATAATGGCGGTTCTGTTTTGAAGCGGGGGAAGGCGTTTGTAAAATACCTGCGGGGTAAAGGTTCTCTCATCCCTTTTCATAGCCAAAAAACCGGCTTTCGCCTCCGGCAAAAACTCCAATATCCCATCGAGCATTGGAAGCCCCGCTCTTAAGATGGGTATAAAGACATATTGCTTTTCATCCAAAAACCCAAACCTTCTCTCTCCTATCCAGGTCTTTATCTCCTTATCCACAAGAGGTTCTGCGGCACTTGCCTCATACCATAAAAACGAGGCTATTTGGCCGATATATTTTCTAAAGAGGTTGCCTGGCAGTTCAATATCTCTTATTTTGTTTACCAAATCCTTTATCTGCGGATGTTTCGATTCAAAAACCATTTTTTTCCTTTATATTTATCAATTTTTCTTTTAATACTGGAAGATAGTTTCTGACTATGTTTTCAACAAAAGCCAAATCTACTCCTTCATATTCGTGAACGATATAGTTTCTGGTGTAATATGCCCCTTTTTTGTCTTCATAAAGTTCATATTTCTTAAGCACACTGTCAGGTAATTTTTTTAAACTTTCTCCAATCTGTGCTATCGCCATTAAAATAGACATTTCGCCTTCTATATCGTTCAAAGCTTCTGCAATTCCTCCATGTCTTTTTACGATGATTTCCACTCTTTCTATCATCTCAAGCATAAAGTCTATTTTGTATTTAGACATCTATCAGGTCTTTCAATATATATTTTTTAGCTGTATTGGAGAGACTGTTTTTGGGTGCCAGGTCTATATCTCTTTTTAATTCTTTCATTAAAAACGTCCTGATTTCTTCCAACTTTTTAAATCCTCTAAATCCCGGATATCTGCTGAAAAAAGGCTCCTCCAGGTGATAAAGCAGGTCTATGTCACTGTTTTTGGTATAGTCTCCTCTGGCAAACGAGCCAAATATTCCATCTATGACAAATCCATCTTTTTTCAATATCTCTTTTAGTTTTTTAATTTTTTCATACATCGTTTTTCCCTTTCATTAGTTAAAAGGCGTTTTTATGGTTATATTTATTATAGCCTGATTTTAAAAAACTTTAAAATTTTATACAAACGGCCTGTTTTGCTATTAAAACAGCACAATTTTGACTGTTTTGTATGGTAAAATCTGAAAAAGGAGGTGTTATGGAGCAAAATGGTTATGACTACCACTACCAATACCACGAACCGGAAGTGATAAAAGAGGCTATCTACAAAGGGGGCGAGGCGTTGAAAAAAGCTCCGGAGGTCGTAGGGGTTCCAACGGGCGTAGAAGGCCTTGACGAGCTCTTTTTTACCGTAAAGGAGATAGATGGCAGGCTGCAAAAGGTTAATTTGGGCGGCATACCAAAATACAGCGTCTGCAACCTTACGGGGGTAAACGATACCGGAAAGAGCCTTATGGCGGAGCAGTTTGCCATAGCCCAGGCCCAAAAGGGGCAAAAAGTGGCTTTTATCACGGTAGAAACCCCGGCGAACTTCGTGGCCGCTTCATTGAAGTACCGGGCTTTGGCGATGGGCTACAGGTTCGAGGAGTTCGAGGACAACATCATTTTGATAGATGCGGCCTCGAACTACAAGCTAAGGGAGTATATCCCGGACCTTTTGGCTACTTTGGCCTATGCCATAAAAACCTACAAGATAGACTATACCGTCATAGACTCCGTAACCGGCCTTTTTGAGAACAAAGAGGCGATGGCAAGAAGCATCGTGCGGCGCCTGTTTAACTTTATGAAAAAGTGGTATCAGACCGCCTGGTTCATATCCCAAAAAAGGAGCGGCCATGAGATGCTGAGCGCCGAGGCCGCGGGGGGATATGCGGTGGGCCATATAGTAGACGGCACTATGGTGCTGGCAAAGGAGCTTATCACCTCGGCCTATGCGGCCAGGCTCTACAACGCCCAGATAGGGGATTTGGTGAGGTTTTTCCGCATAGACGGATGCAGGATGTGCGGGCATGATACGAAGACGCACTTTATGGAGATTACCGAGACGGGAATCGTAAAAATATTAGAACCTATAGGAGGAAAGAGATGATTATACTTACAGCGCAGGGGTTGAATGTGGATGACGCGAACTTAGAGCAGCTTGTAGACAGGGTCTTTTTCAAAGCGATAGACCTTTTGGGCGGGCTTAAACACCTGGCCGAATACAGAACCCTCACATGGCTGCCGGCCGTGGCGAGAGCCGCGTTCGTGATAGTTTTAAGAGAAGAGTATCTAAAAACCGAGGATGAGATAGCCAGGTTCGTTGGAATAAGCCGCGTAACTGTGAGAAATATTTTGCGGGCGGACCCGGATTTGGCTATGGAGAAAATCAGAAAATACGAGGAGATGAGTCCGGAGGAGAGAAGGCACTTGAAAGTCCATGTGGCTGGTGGACTTGCCAAGGTGGCCTACAGGCTTGTAAAAGAGGGGCAGGAGGCCCAGACGCTGCTGGAGTTTTGCCGAAGTATGAGCCAGGAGGCGTTGGAGACGGCGCAGTGCGACTCACCGTGGGCTTATCAGGTCCTAAAACATATCAAAGGGATAAGGTGGCCCATAACCGATAGCAAAGTGTTGGAAGAGAGGCTAAAGGGGCTGAACATCAAAGGTCTGGATGGAAAAGAGGTTGCCAAAGGGCTTGAATACCCAATCGTAAATCCGGCCAAACTTCTAAAAGAGATAAAAGAGTATCTGCAAAAAAGAGGCATTGCTTGATACCGCTTATATACAAAAAGATGTGTCCCAACTGCGGAGGTGACATCACCTCCGAGCGGTTGGAAAAAGGGCTTATGTGCCAAAAGTGTATGCCCGGTGAGGGTGAGCCCTGCCGGGTTTTGAAAAAGGGGAATTTTTTAAGGTTTTGCCAGCTGGAGAAAGAGGCGGCGCAGTTTGAGGCTTTTTTCAGGGAAAAGGTGGGTTTTTCCTTAAGAGAGCTTCAAAAGACATGGCTAAAAAGAGCGCTCCTTGGTATATCTTACGCCCTGCTGGCCCCAACGGGCGTGGGAAAGACCACTTTTGGCCTCACTTTCGCCGCATACAAACGGCCCAAAAAAAGCTATCTAATATTTCCCACAAGGCTCCTTGCCAAGCAGGCCTACGAGAAACTTTTGGCTATGGGTGAGGAGGCCCTGCTTTATGACTCAAATCTTTCCAAACGGAAAAAAGAGGAGATAAAAGAGAGGAT
>JAMOUF010000086.1 GCA_027068245.1 Campylobacterales bacterium
TCTCTCATCGGCCTCTATATGTTCAACACCCTTTAATATATGCTCTATCTCATCCTCTTTGAGCCCAAGCATTTTGGCGATGTTTTTATGCACGTCCACACACATCTTGCAGCTGTTCTCTTTGGAGATTAAAAGGGCTATAGCCTCTTTTATGAAATAGGGAAGATGCGTCTGTTTCAAAAGATAGTTCTGAACCATCACATCCGTTGCGTTGTAGATATTTTCATCAATTGCCAAAAGTTTGAATATATCACCCAGTTTGCCGGTCTTTTCCAAAATGGGTCTGGCCTTTTCCTGAATAGAGGGGCTCATCTGCTCGAACTCGGGTAAATCTATATGTGCCATCATATTCCTTTTTTGGCGCAATTATAACATTTTTTAATATTAAATTTCATTTAACCTTTTTATATTAAACTATTTCAAAAGGAGTTGTATGGATATTATCATCGCAGGAGCGGGAAAAGTGGGCTTCAGACTGGCCCAGACACTCTCACTAAGCCACAGTGTCTATATAATAGACAAAAACAAAGAGGCCCTAAGCAGGCTCTCAGAGACCATAGACGTTTTGCCCATTGTGGGAGACATAGAGGACCCCGATACCTATAACAGCCTGCATAACCGCAGGTTCGACATATTCATAGCCGTAACGGACAGTGACGAGGCCAATATCATCTCCACCCTCATCACCGACGACGCAATAGACGCGAAAACCAAAATCATTCGCCTTAGAAACGACTTTTTCGCCAAAAGCTCCATCTCCAACAAGCTGGGTATCAGCCATGCGGTATTTCCTTTTATAGACACGGCCAAATCGATTGAGGCGCTGCTGGATTTTCCAAAGGCGAACAATGTAAAAAGCATCCCCTTTACAGATTACAAGCTCATATCCGTCAAAGCGCAGCGTCCCGTGATAAGAGAGTATAATGAGCTAAACTCGAAAGATTGCCGTTTTATAGGATATGAGAGGGAGAAGAGGTTTTTTTTCAGTGCGGACAGGATTGAAGAGGGGGATTTGATATATCTGTTTGGAGAGAAAGAGCGTATAAAAGAGATATGTAAAAAGATAGACACCCTGACATCCGGCAAAATCAACAATATAGCCATTTTCGGCGCCAAACTTTTAGGACTTGAGATTGCCAAAAGGCTGGTTGCAAAAAGACTTAACATAAAAATCATAGAAGAGGACCCCCAGCTTTGCAAAAAGGCCTCGGAAGTGCTCCAGGAACGGGCCACCGTCATAAACAGCCGATATATCGAACACACCCTCTTTGAGGAGGAAAATATCAAAAACGCCGATATGGTCATAGCCAGCAGCAGTGATGATGAGGAAAATATCGTCAAAAGCCTTGAGGCCAAAGAGTATGGAGTGAAAAAGTGTGTGGCCATCAACAACAGTTTAGAGTATTACGACTTGATGCACAAGCTCTCGATTACGGCCATCAGAGGTCCCAAAAGCAACGCTTTTTACGCCATTTTGGAAAAAATCGCCTCAAGCGCCGTAATAGGCGAGAAACATTTTTGCGGCGGAAGAGGAGTGGTCTTTGTTAGAAAGATTTTTCCAAACTCCATTTTGATAGGCAAAAAAATCTCCCGGCCAAAAATCGAAGGCAAACTCTTCATAGTCAAAGATGGCATAAAGGAGCTGTCGGAACAGGAAACTTTGAAAGAGGGTGATGTGATAGTCTTTTTTACATACTCAAAATATGAGGAAGAGGTGAAAAATTGGATTTACAATCTCTAAAAAATATAGCCAAACTTATCTCATCCATAGGTCTTACTCTCTCTTTGTTCTTTACAATTCCTTTGATTACCGGAATTGTTTACAAAGAAGATATAGCCTTATTCGCTCTTTTTTTGATACTTTTTACGGCAATCAACAGCGCCATCTACCTTGGCGTGCGCCCACACAGGATAAAAATGAGCATAAAAGAGGGGATATTGAGCGTAAACCTTATTTGGATTTTGCTTGGAATCGCCGGTGGATTTGGGCTCTATATAGGTTCACAAATCACATATGCGGAGGCTTTTTTTGAATCCGTCAGCGGATTTACAACAACGGGAGCCACCATCTACAGCGATATAGAGAGCCTTCCCCACTGGGTTTTGATGCTGCGCTCCCTGACACACTGGCTTGGAGGCATGGGTATTATCGTATTTGGAGTCGGCCTTTTGACCCTTATCAACCCAACAGGCTCTCTAACACTGTTTAAATCCGAATCCACGGGGGTTACGCTGGAGAAACTCACACCAAAAATCAAAGATACCGCAAAAAACCTGTGGAAAATATACCTGCTTTTGACGGTTGCGGACGCCCTTTTGCTGTATGTGGGTGGAATGGGTCCCTTCGACGCCCTAAACCACGCCTTTAGCACCATATCCACCGGAGGGTTCTCCACCAAAAACAGCTCTTTGGGCCACTGGGGCGAAAACGGTTTCATTCTATGGGTTACCACTCTTTTTATGTTTCTAAGCGCCATAAACTTCATCGCACATCTAAAAGCCTTGAAGGGGGACTTTAGAGGTTATCTCAGCGAGGAGGTCAGATGGTTTGCGGCCATTACCTTTATACTCTCTATACTTTTAAGCCTCATCCATCTGCTCCATAGTGACGACACGCTTTTTTACTCCGCAACCCACTCCTTTTTCACCATCGTCTCTGTTATCACGACCACGGGTTTCGCCTCCACCGACTACTCCCTCTGGGCCGCGCCGGCGCTGGCTGTTATATTTATACCTATGTTTATAGGAGGAAACGCCGGAAGCACCGCGGGCGGAGTGAAGGTAATACGCTACATAGTGCTGTTTAAAACCCTGATGGCACAGATAAAACAGACACTTCATCCAAACGCCCTTGTGGGTATCTATATAGACAAAAGCCGCGTAACGAGCAAGGTCATAACCAGCGTAAGCGGGTTTTTCTTCCTCTTTTTTTTAACCACGATGGCCCTTGGCCTCTATCTTTTTGCAAACGGTTACGACTTTTTGACCTCCTTTAGCGCCTCCATAGCATCCATTGGCAACATAGGTCCCGGGTTTGGAAAGGTTGGACCGGCAGACAACTTCGCTTTTTTTACCGATACCCAAAAAATCGTCCTGGCCCTCTTTATGATAGTAGGAAGACTGGAGTTTTATAC
>JAMOUF010000087.1 GCA_027068245.1 Campylobacterales bacterium
CGCCCGTTTATCGGGTAGCATCATTATACATCTTTTTCCAAAAAAAAGATAGTGGAAAATTAAGAAAACTTTAAAGAAAATTTATGGTAAAATTGCAGTTTTAAATAGACGTCCCGGTAGCTCAGCAGGATAGAGCGTCGGATTCCTAATCCGAAGGTCGTGGGTTCGAATCCCGCCCGGGACACCATCTCAAAACCCCCGTAAAATCGAAGCTCCAAAGACTCAACCAAATCCGTTTAAGCTAAATTATGGTGATACCGTTTGCAACATCTCTCATTTTACTCCTATACATCCCAATAAAGATTAGAGACAGGTGGTGTGGTATAATCAAAATTATCGGCCCTCGGAGCTCAGAATCGGCGGCGATCATCTCAACATGATAAACCGCAACGTCTCGAAGATGGACTACCTCATAGACAGGGAGCTTAAACGGAGAATGAGGCTTGAGAGGGTCGAGAGAAGGATAGAGGAGGTAAGAAAGAGAATGGAGGAGATAGCCGCATACGAGCCAAAAACGGACGGGGCTATAAACGCCGCGGCCGAGGCCGACAAAGAGAGGCACCTGGCGAGGCTTACGGAGAGGCTCGAGGAGCTTGAGAGGAGCAAAAGGGAGCTTATGGACGACGAGCCCAAAGAGGAGGTTCCGGCTCCAAAGAGCGCAAAAGAGGAGGAGCCCGTATCCGCTCCGAAGGAGGAGAGGAGCAAGAAGGACGGGAAGGGATTGGGTAAGTCACCGAAGAAACCTAAAGGTAAAGGGCGAAGCATATGAAAGAGGCAATAGTATCGCCCGGAGAGATCACCGCTCTTTTACAAGCCACCGAATCCCTTGGCGGCGAGATATACGAGGCGGAGCCCCTCTACGACAGATTCGGCTATCCCAACGTCTATGGTCCCGACGAGGACTTTGAGGACTTCTATGAGTTCGAGAATATACACGAGCTTATGGAGGGACTTAGCGAGCTTATATTCCCCGTCCGCCTCAAATACCGGGTTGAGGAGGATGGTCCCGTTAAAGAGCGAATCTGGTGGATGCCCCTTCTGTGGATAAACCACTTCTTCCCCGACGGACTGCCAAGGAGGATACTCGACTACCGGGAGGGCCTAAAAGCGGCCGAGAAGAATCCCCACGCCCCCCTGTCGGGCAAACCGGCCCTCTTTCTCTACGCCACGGGCTGGTCGCTGGATAACGTAAAAAAGCTCATAGGCACCAGGGAGGAGTTCGCCGCTCTGGTAAAAAGCGTGACGGGGCTGTTCGCCTCCAAATGGCCCTACGGGGTGGACAGGTCGGTCTGGGCGTACTCCGACCTCACCACGGACCAGATACTCGATTTGGAGTTCGACGTAAGGAGAAAAGCCCCAAAACTGCTGGCCGCCGACCTGGAGACCGTCAGGCGGGCCATGCTGTCACGCAAAAGCTACTACGGGGACAAAGAGGTAACCATGGCGTTGAACCGCCTGTGCGTGGCCCTCCTGAACGGCTCCAGAACCAAAAGGGACCCCTCGGCGGAGAGGCGGGGTTTCGCCCCGATGAGTATCTACATAACGCCCAAAGAGATAAAGAGGATATTCGGCGATAACCTGGAGAGGCCCAGGTTCTGGAGATGGTTCGGGAACGAGAGCCGTTGGTACGACGTGGACCCGGTGCGAAAGGCCACCAGGCTCTACGAAAACGTTATAGAGGGGGAGAACAGGGTGAGAGAGGCGATACTCGACTTCGCCGAGTCGGGGCTGTTCGACTTCATCAGGGGCGAGGTATACGAGCGCTACTCCTGGGGAAGGTCCAAACGCAGCGCCCTCTCCTTTATGATGGAGAGGCTCTTTTACGTGGACGAGAGGCGCAAGATAATAGGAGCGAGAAAGGTGAAAGACAGGTGGTTCCCCGGAAACGAGAGGAGGCCGTGGGAGTCTTGAAAGGGTTTAAGCGGCGGTGACGGATATCGGCGATGGCGGCAACCTTTTGCCACTTAGCCTCTTAGGCCGGGCAACTCCTCCAAGAGGCAGGGCTTAAAGCCGGTATGTTCTACGGAAGCGTTGATACAAAACGGCTCTTTTGCTTTTTGGGAGTGGATATGGCCGTGTATATTGAGGTCGCATCCGCACTCTACAAACAAAAACTCCAACATCTCCCTGACCTGAGAGAATTTTTCATCATAGGGGTTGTCGTCAAAAACGGGAAAATGGGAAAAGAGCACCACCCTGTCTCCTATCCGCTCCACTATGGCGGATAGAAGCGGATGGCGGGAGTGCTCGCCGTATACCCTCCGCAGGCTATTGAGTATACGCCCACCTTCGTCCAGACCTATCCTGACCCCATCTATCACATCCCAGCCAAGGCTTTTATAATACTTCAGATATTTTGGCCTGTCGTGGTTTCCCTTTATCAAAGTGATACGGCCCTTTAGCTTTTTCGCGACTATATGCCCATCTCCAAACGCCACATCGCCAAGATGCAACACACTATCGTTCACTCCCACCCTCTCATTCCATCGCTCTACCAAATACCTGTCAAAACTGCTATGTCCGGATAGGTGCATATGTGTCGCTCTCGAAGGCTCGTATAACAAAATATTCGTATGGCCAAAATGGGTATCGCTTACAACAAAGCTTTTCATATCTTCTCCTTAATTTTAGTATAATACAAAAAAGCCTGGAGGAGAGATATGCTACACCCCAAAGTGGCTTCCGTATTAAACCCTCTTATCCGGATAGAAACCCTCAAGGAGCTAAAAGCCACGCTTATAGGCGGCACCGCCCTCTCCTACCACTTTGGCCACAGAGTCAGTTTCGATATAGACATATGTTTTCCCTACCATGACAGACTTCCGGACCTTGGGTTTTTAAACCGCCTGGGTAAAGTGGAGCATCTGCCTTTTAACCAGGCGGCCATAGATGAGGCGGCAAACGAGGGAGGAGATATCTATGACTATATACAAAGATTCAAAGTAGACGGAATCAAAATAGACCTGGTGGCGGGATGCGGGTCCAATATCCTCGAACAAAGAATCTATCAAACGGATGATGTAACAAACCACGGTTTTTTACGGATAGCCTCGCCAAAAAGCATATTTGAAACCAAGTCCCTGCTCCTTATGGACCGAAATACCACGCGGGATATGTATGACCTTCTTTATATGATAAGGTTTCAAGGTTTCGACGCGGCCTCAATCATCCAAAACATTATGCGTTACCGCATCACCTATCAGCCACAGGATATAATCAAATATATCAAGTCAAAAAGCCCGGATTTGGAACTTGATGAGACGATACACTCTCCCGTTATGCAGCCAACGGATTTTGACTCGCTCAAATCGGAGCTGCTTAAACTGATGGAAAATCGTTAAATATCCCTTTCATCCAACGGCACATCCACCACCTCAAGCGTCTCCAGACAAAGGGCGCTAAGCCTGCCTCCAAAGATGGCTCCCGTATCGATACCGGCATAGTTCGACTCTATCAATACCTCCCCATAAGGGGTATGGCCGAAGATATTGAATACACCGTACTCCCACCACCCCTCCTCCCAGTCAAAGGAGATATCTTCGAGCCTGTTGAACAAAAAATCGAGAGGATTTTTTGTTCGTCTTTGATAAAATGGTAGCCCAAAACCGTGAGTTATAAACCTGTCGCCAATCTCAAGATAGAGCGGCAGCTTTTTCAGATACGCCTCATGCTCTTTCATCAACCCAGCGTCCTCATAAGAGGCCAGCGTCGCTTCGCCTCCATATTCGCGCCACAGCTTGTCGTCAACGGAGCTCTGTTTGCGCTTGATCATCATATACTCGTGGTTACCCATGACACACAGACTCCCGCTTTGACGCACGAACTCCACCACATCTTTGGAATATCTGCCACGATCGATGAGATCCCCCACGAAGACGAGCTTTGCGTCCTTTGGCAGCCTGGACACCAACCGCTCAAAGGTGAAAATACAGCCGTGCACGTCGCCTATGGCCCAGTTTGACATAGTATCTTCTTTAGGTATATCTGTTTTTAACATATTTCCGCCACTCTTTTAATCTTTTCTCAAACAGGTTATGAAGAAAGTTCTTTGGATCCTTATCCCAAAGGGCCAACAACCTTGCCATATAATAAGCTTCAAAGTGATTTACTATAATATTCATATTATAATTTTCACATAGATATATCCTATCGACCAGCTTATATCCACGCTCTTTTAAATAATCCATAAAAGAAGTATCGTAAGTAAATTTAGATAGATTACAAAGAACTATGGGAGCTATAATAGCAAAAAGGCTATTGCGTTCTATCTGGTAAGCATACTCATCAAAAATCGCCATAGCTTCTCCTGAAAGGATATGAGACCCGGGCCAATATGAACCACTGTTTTTAAGAGTTTCAAATAAATTAATTAAATCAAAATCAAAATCACTATAAGTAAGCTCAATAGTACTTTCATATAAAGATTTTTCATTTAAATTTTTCTCTATCTGTTTTTTAAAACTTTCTCTTCCGGAAGATTTAAAAAAAGCCTCTAAAGCTCTATTTTTCAAATCAAATAATCTTAGAAAAGCGAAAAATTCGTCTACATCTTTATAAGAATATAATTCTCTATGATATAAAGTAAAAAGGATCCGCTCAGATTTAATATTGTAATCAAAAAATTTTTTATAGTCCAAATCAAAAATATCCAAAAATTTTTTACTGCCGATTGCTCTGATAATAATATGATACTTTGGATGTGAAAGAAGAATCTTAAACCAGGAAGCATCCACATTATACAGGTTTATTTCCGTTCCTTTTAAATTCAAACTTCTAAAATCGTAAATAATCCTATTTTTGGCTTTCAATTTAGCATCGATGACAATCTTTTTTGGCGCCTGGCCTTTAAGTTTCAATGCACCGCTTCCCTTTACCTCTATAATAAGCTCTTCATTACAGACATCTACAACCCTATCCCTATCTCCCATCACAATTTTTTGAGCGGTTTTCATATTTTATCCTTCATAAAATTTACTACACCGAGCAAGAAAAGATAAAGTTCATCTTTCTCCTCTCTTGAAATGCTATCCCAACCTGAGAGCAGCTGCCACATATCTACTTTTATACCTATTTTTTGTTCTAATCTCTTATTAATACCGCTTGAGGTATTTGGATCGTGTATAAGCGCCACAAGCATCCTGTTTGGCGTAGAACCCAGCAAATAAAGATAAAGCTCCTCTCTAAGCTGCGGATCTTTTATCATATGCAGGGCATAGAGCTCTTTTAAAAAGGTATAAAGAAGCTTGTCGCCTCCATTATCTTTACCATATACTTTATCTATAACCGCCTGATAATAAAAAAAACGGTAAAGCGCCTCTTTGTTGCTTCTGTGTGCCAGCACCTCCCGCTCAAGGGCGCTTTCATTATATATAAAGACGTCCTTTTCCCTGTCGTATATAAAGATAGAAATCATTGATTTTGATATGACAATTCCTTGTAAAAGCTCTATAAGCATTCTTGCATTTTGACGAACTTCAACATCATCTCTCTCCTTGGACCACTCTTTTATCTTTCGCAATCTATCATCTAAACCTTCGATATGTTTAAATTTTTCCAGATTCAGCCAGGGATACTCGGCCGCAATTTCCACATCTGTTTTTATTACAGGTGTCGAGAGGGCATCGAGCTTTAGCTCTGCCAACTCTTCCAATTTTCCAACAACACTTTTACGGTTATTTTTAATACCAAAAGGATCAAACGGGTTGCAAGGATAGTTTCTACTATTATTGACGAACATCCTAATTTCCGAAATGTCACCCACCATTTCCGGCTCTATAACCTCCAGCTGTCCTGCCATAAAGTTAAGTCCTTTATAATCAAATACAACATTTATAATCCAATCTACCAATTTTTCTGGATCGTTAAAAATATCTTGAAACTCTTTTGTAATTTTATAGTTATAGCGTCTCTTTTCCACTTCTATTTTTTCCACGGCACGAATGTTTTTATAAGTGAGATTATTAAGCGTAGTTCTTACCGCTTTTTCCGTGATATATCCACCAGAATCTATTAAATCGCCCGTATATAATTTATTATCTTTTTTATTTTTTTTTAAAGTATGAGTGTTTCTTAAAATTTCAGTCCATTCCTTTACGCTTTTTGGTCCACCTTCTTTTGCCATAATCACCAAAAGTTTGAGCATCAATCTATTATTCAGTTTCTCCGCCATATTTACTCCTTTTTTAAACTTTTAACAATACACAACTTTACCATATTACTAGGGGGTGAGTTCACCCCTTTTACTAATTTTACAATTTCAATATACCAAACCCAAAAGGAGTCCACCATGAACAAAATAGGTTTTTTAACACATACGAACAGGAAAAAAACAGAGATTAAACACGCTTATCCGGCGGTTCCGCTAACCTTTACCCACTGTGCCATCATAGGACAGACGGGATGCGGCAAAACTTCAAGCGCAATACTTCCAAATATAGAAGACAGAATAAAAAAGGGCCATGGCATACTCGCCTACGACTTCAAAGGAAACCTCCATACAAAAATGAAAGTGATCGCTCGAAAAAACGGCAGGCTGAACGATATTGTGGAGCTTGGACTTCCATGGAGTCCAAAATTCAACTTGATAGAAAAACTAAGCCTGACTGAACTTGAAAATATGCTACGCCAGGCGATGGGAATGAGACAGGAGGATACATACTGGGTGGAAAACGCATTAAAAATCTCTTTGCCGTTCATCAATCTCTATCGTTCCATCGAAAAACTAAACTCCTATCTTGCCACCATCAATCTCGAACCAATCAATCCACCCTGCCTCCGAGCGCCCTCACTTCTCTCTATCTCCCGGATATTCCCATCTACCTACGAACTCAAAAGACAATACGCCACTTTGATACTCTGTCATTCAAATGCAAAAACCCAGATAAAAAATATTTACCAGGCGATGCCGGATAAAAATAAAATGCTTATCCACTACGCCAACAACGTTCTGGAAGCCTTTAAAAAGGTGATAGAGGAGATGAGAGCATATAAAGACCTGGAAGAAGAGAGAAACAATATGTATAATTCTATTTTACTCACTCTAAAAACCGGGCTCAACCGTATAGGATTCAAAGAGCATCTCCATACTCCGGGAGTCGATATCAACGATCTTCTCGACGAGGGCAAAATAGTCATCATACGAACGGCCGACATCTCCGATATAGGTCTTGGGTTTTTAAGCCACTCTATATTTAACGGTTTCAAAAGCCGTTTTTCAAACAATACAAAAAAACCGGTAAGCGTCTTTATAGACGAGGCCCAACGGGTGCTTAACAAAGATTTCGACCTGCCAATAGACATCTTGAGAGAGGCCCGGGTCGAAGTCTTTTTGGCCTATCAAACGCCAAGCCTGCTTATAAACAAAATAGGAATAGAAAAATACAGCTCGCTTGAGACAAACCTCTCAACGAAGTTTCTTTACAAAGGACTTGGAAGTCCAAAAGATACGACGGATCTCCAGCCTTTTCAATACTACTCAAGCATTGATGGCTACACGACGCTTCATCAAACCTCTTACTACCCTCTCACATACGAAGAGGAGTTTGAAGCCGAGTTGGAATATCAAAAGGAAATCGCTCTCTTTGAGCGATACGAGATTCTCACCGACATCGGCGAAGAGTTCATCATCCACTACGACCCGGTGGAGTATGAAAAAAACGCCCTTTTAGTGAAATACAAAAATAAAAATACCGATTTGTGCGAGTTCTTCGACAACCAAAGCTTTGAGCTCAAAGAGAAAAAGTTTTTCGACTTTCTCGGTATCGAATCAGAAGAGGCCAAAGAGAGAGAAGAGGAACTTTTGGAAGAAACTGACTACATAATATGGTAAACAAAATCTTAAAAAGGAGCAGAAATGACGACATATGAAATAGCGGCTATAGCCATAGTCATTATCGCAATGGTTTTTACCATTTGGTTCGCCCTGAGCGTAAGAAAATCGGTTGAGAAACTCTCCCAACAAAAGGAAGTGGAAAACATCTCCGACCTCATCAAAAAGGGGCTTTTTGGCCTCTCTACCCAGGAGGCGGGAAGACTTGGGGAGCAAAAGCTTGCCGAAGTGCTGGAGAGCCTAGGGTTTATGGAGCAAAGGGATTTCTTGCCTCAATACTCCAAAGGCTCTCTAAGACCCGACGTGATACTCAAACTTCCCCAAAATTTCGCCCTTATCATCGACTCAAAAGTAAATTTCACCGATATCCAATCCATCTTTACCCTGGAGGAGCGCCAAAATATATCTAAAATAACATATAAAATATATAAAAAAACAGACGATACCATCAAAGCACTCGCCAAAAAACGCTACCAACAGATAAACGGCTTTAAAATGCTTGAGTATGTGGTGATGTTTATCCCAAATGATAGCGTCTTCGCCCTTTTGCTCCATTTCCATCCGGATATCTTCCAGAAAGCTTTGGAAAATAAAATCATCCTCGCATCCCCCTCCACCCTGGGAGAACATATCGCCTTTATCCGGATACTTTGGAAAAATGTCAATATATGCGCCAACTTCAGCGATATAGGCACAAACGTGGAGATACTCCAAAGCTCCATCTCTACTCTTGAGGACTCTTTGGAAAAAGCAAAAAAAGAGCTCGGAAAAACCCAAACACAACTCTACGATAGTCACTATTATCTTGACAGGCTCCAGACCCTGTGTAAAACAAAAAAAGAGGAGCTTCCAAAGTGCCTAAGCCAAAAGCCAAAAAGATATATCGAAAAGAAGCGGCAAATATCCGTTTTCAAAGAAACCGGGTGTCTGTAAAGAACTCCCGCCAAGTGGTGGGAGTTTAACTTTACATTAAGTATAAAAACGTAAGCTAAAAAATTAATAAAAAGAAAAGGAGAAAAGATGGAAATTTATGTTGGGAGAAAAGTCAATATGAATCCGCACTTCATTCGGGTAAACCAAAATAATTTAGAAATAAATCGAAATTTCCCATGTCCGAATACTCTAAACAACTTTAAGAATCTCCAGGCAGGTGATATACTGATTTATATAAACAATGACCAGGTCTTAAATCTCCAAGAACTTTCAACTAAATCCAATCCTTCTGAAATAGAAATATACAAAATTGACACTTCTCCTTCTACATCCACAAACTCTCTCATCGTCCAAATAGAAAAAATTTTCTCCGACCCACAAATTTATCGAACACTTCAAAATATAGTTTTCAACGAGCTCCAAAAAATTCCTCATGTTTTTTTTGATCCTTCTGCCAATAACTATTTTGAACGTATATTCAATATTAGCAAATATAGCAATAACTTATCCGCACATAACCTTATCGAAATTTTTAACTACATAATTAAAATCATCGATTCTCTTCAATTTCTCCCTCAAACCATCATCCAAGGACCTCCGGGAACGGGAAAAACAAGACTCGCAAAGATGATAGCCAACTTCATCGTTAATGGAACTTTTTCAGATAAAATACAACAAAATCAAAGCCAAATAAAAATAATCCAATTCCACCCAGGCTACTCTTACGACGACTTTATCCGGGGTATGGAAGTCTCCATAATTAATACAAGAAAACAACGAAAATTACAAATTCAACAAAATCAATTAAATTATGCTTATATAGATAAAATATTAGTAAAAATCGCAAATCAAGCCCAAAAAGATCTCCAAAAACCCTACTTTCTCATCATCGATGAAATCAACAGAGCCGATCTCAACAGCCTTCTTGGCGAACTCATCTACGCTCTGGAATATAGGGGAGAAGATATCGAGCTTCTCTATCCAGACTCCAGTGGGAAGAGAACATTTTCTTTGCCTCCAAATCTCTACATCATCGGCACGATGAACACTGCTGACAGATCTACTGAGTCGCTTGATTACGCCATAAGGAGGCGTTTTGCTTTTCATTTCGTCCCGGCACAAAAAGGCTTTGCCAAAAATCAACAAAAATTCCAAGAAGCAAATGATATAGTAAAAGAGTATATCGCACCAGATTATGATTATGAAGATTTCGCCATTGGGCACTCTTATTTTATTGGCGACGATCGAGAGATTCGCAAAAACATTGCACAGCAAGTAAAACCAATGCTCAAAGAGTATCTCAAAGACGGCATTTTGGATTATTCAAAAAAAGATGAGATTTTAGAAAAAATTAGAAACCTATAATAAGGTTTACTATGAAGATTATTTCTGAACATCAGAACTTGAATTACAACAATGTTGCTCACCTCCCAACCCTCGAAGAGCTTAAAAACGAGCCCAAAAACTATTTTGGGCTATACAAAGATGAAGAGGGCAAATGCAAAAGCTACTATTATGTAGGACTTTTCCAAGATAAAAATGGTAATTTTATCCTCATCAAACCTAAACATAAAGCCGACTTTGTCCATATGTTTGAAACAGTCTTGCACGATCCTATAGTCTCACGCTATTTAAGCGAGTGTTACGACATTTTTCCTCACAAGCCTTGGTGTGAGATTGATAGAAAAGATGACTTTTTCTCCTCCTTTATGGCGCTTCACTTTCTCTATCTCACAAAGCAGTTGGCACGAAAGGGGCTAAGAAAAGGCTATACCAAACAGACCGAATCGCTTACCAACAGAGTCAAAGGCAAAATCAATCTGAAGCACACTATCAAAAAGCATCATATCAAAGCCAAGCACAACAAAGTCGTCTGCACCTATACCAAACACACCAGCGACATTCTTGAAAATCGCATAATCAAATCTGCTCTTAGGCTCTGCTCCCGCCATATCTCATATTTTAACAAACCACAAATAAATCAGCTTCTTCGCCAAAACCTTACCTCCTTTCAAAAAATAAGCGATGTCAAAATAACCAAAGAGGATTTCAAAAGAGTGCGCCACTCCCCATTTTTCCAGGAATACAAAGAGGCTATCCGCCTTGCCAGGCTTTTGCACGATAGATTTGCCTTTACACTCTCTTCCAATCTTACTATTACAACAAAATCAAACAAAATAAAAGTCCCGCAATTCTTCATCGATATGCCGGAACTCTTTGAACGCTATGTGGAGATAAAACTACGAGAGGTTTACAAAGATAAACTTTGGGTAGGTTATAAATATAACGGGTTTCAAACGATCATTGGCAAACTTCGCCCCGACTTTTTAGTAAAAGGCGAAGGTATCATCATCGACGCAAAATATAAGGATTTTTATATCAACCTTCAAAACAATACCAATGAACTCAAAAAAGATCATAATGCAGAAATCAAAAAAGACCTACAACAACTGGCTCTTTATGGAAGAACGGAAAAAATACTCAACAAAACAGGCCCAATCAAAAAACATATCTTAATCTATCCAGCCAATAACGCCTCACGAAATTTCGATCCAAATAATCTTAACAAGATCAAAGACTTTGAAAAATTTTATACTATAGGAATCAATATAAATTGAGTTGCCATTTGTTAAATAAAAAAAACAATATAAATTTAGCAACTGATCTTATATTTTACTTGGAATACATTCACTCCGTAAGCTTATAACATTCACACACTTCGACCAAAGACGACCATGTATAACACGTCCAAATCCTTTTTATCGTATCCTTATTGCGCATAAAGAGCCACTCCAAAAACAGTTCACTTTGGGTCGCTCCCCTCTCCTCCCTGATAAGGATAAAATAAGCGGGCTTTATTCCCCGCTCCCACTGATGCTCGAAAAACTCTATTACCTCTTCTCCACCCAGATAAGGGATCCAGGAGGCCAGCACCACGTCCGGAGCCTCATCCAAATAAAGGTTTCTGATATCCTGATATACCAGCGCGCCGCTTTCAAGAGCCTCTTTTTCGAAGATTGTAGGCTCGGCCCTTCGAGGCAGGTTGCCATGGACCATTTTGTTTTCATCTTCGATGGCGAGAGTGTATCCCCTGCCTTTATAGCCGAGCTTTTTCAAAAGCAAAGACAACACCCCATATCCGGCGTCAAGCTCCACGAAACTTTTTACGCCCAAAGATTTCAAAAACCTGTCCAAATGCTCTATACTCTCTTTGCAGTGGATCGTGTATCCGATTCTTTCCAGATATGCCCTGCGGTATATAAAGTAAGGAAGACAATCTTTTTGGTCTGGATTACGCATTATGGATTGAAACAGAGGATCGTGCCAGCTTGGCAAAGCGTCCGGATCCATTGATGGATAGAGCTTTTCGATGACGGAACGGGTTTTATCGAGATCATAATACTCTGCCAAACTATCTTGATCGGTATCATCTTCCAAATAAAACCTTCCATTTTTTTTATACTGCTTCTCCCTCTCTCTGACTATTGCTTTTTTAAAATCATAGCTCTCCAACTCCTCGTAACTCAACTCCCAAAAACTTTTCTCTCCCGCGTTATTTAACATTACCGATCCTTTTTGTTTTTCTG
>JAMOUF010000088.1 GCA_027068245.1 Campylobacterales bacterium
AACCATATCGAGCTTTGGAGCCTCTTTGAATAAAAGTAGAGCCGAGATTAAAGAGAGGTTCAAAAGGGCTGTGGAAAAGGCCGTGGTTGCGAAATGCTCCCTATATTGCAGCAGTGCCGCCAAAAAAGTTACGCAGAAGATAAAATCTAAGTAGTAGAAGTTTATGGCTACAAACCTGGAGGCTATCCTTATAACCTCCTCGTCAAAACCCATAGCCACAAGTTTCGTAAAAAATGGCGAAAAGAGCGTAACTGTAATGGAAAGCAGCAGCAAAAATATAAAAAATATCGAAAATACCGTCACGGCGAAGAGGTTTTTATGTCTGCTGGCGCTGTATGCTGGCAGGAAGCTTTGTATAAAGGCTCCTTCTGCGAAAATCCGCCGAAAGAGGTTTGGAATTTTGAAGGCTATAAAAAATATATCGCTGTAGATGTTCGCCCCAAGGATTGATGCCATAAGCAGGTCTCTAATAAAGCCCAAAATCCTGGAAAACAGAATTCCAAAGGAGTTAGTGAAAATCTTTCTAACCAACTTCAAGCCTTGTAGCGAAAATCAGCCCCATACCCAAAAGAAGCAGTGTGAGGGCATAGAGCACATTATAGCCAAAGTGTTGCAAAACAAGGCCGCCCGGCACGGCGAAAAAGAGCCCGATGGATGTGAGGTTGTTTTGCAAAGCCACGTAAATGGGCCTCATCTTTTGGGGAGATATCTCGAAAAGTAGGTTCATGGAGGCTATCTTGAACCCGTCTATCGCCATTCCAAGCAGAAAAAAGAGCGTAAAGTATGAGAGAAAACTTTTAAACGAAAGCAGAGCCAAAAAGGCTGCGATGGAGAGCCAGAAAGAGAGAATCATTATGGTTTTGTATCGTGGCGCCATTTTGTTCCAGACAAGGTTTCCCACAAGGGCCCCCAGCATCTGGATGGTAATGAAGCCGCCTATGAGCCATCCGGTAAGCTCTATATACCTCTTTGCTTCAAGTATGACGAAGGCGAAGGAGAACAAAAAGGAGTAGCTTAGCAAAACCGTTGCTATCTGTATCTGAAGTCTTCTATCTTTTTTCAATATATTTGCCGCTTTTTTCAAAAAGGCCGTAAAACTCTCATCCTTTTTCAGCACCTCCTCTTTTACCGGCTCATCTATCGTGGAAAAGGCCAAAAGCCCGGCGGCCATAAAAAAGGCGCTGATGATAAAGAGGTATCCATAGTTTTGAGGAGGGGTGAAGCTGCTTAGAACCCATCCGGCCACCGCTCCGCTGACAATCGCTCCGAGGGCTGCGAAAAACTGCCGTTGCGCCATGGTTTTTCCACGCTGCTCTTTTGTAAAGACTTTGGCGATAATCTCGTTGAAATATATACTTCCAAATCCGGCGGAAAAGGAGAAGAGAAAAAGGCCGATACCGATGGCGGCCAGGGTGAGATGCGGGTTTTTGTCGCCTATTAGAAGTATGGCGGCACCTATGGAGAACCAGCTTAGAAACCTGGCTACAAATACCCGTTTCAAATATGGCATGACAAGTTTGAAGCTCTGGGCGTAAAAGGCCGCAAAGAGCTGGACCAAAATCGCTCCGCCTCTTAAAAGTGATGTAAAAAGCCCCACAATCAGCTCGTTTGGACTGAAGTGATGGATAATCAGCGGCAGCGTTGTGGAGGGTTCTGCTATGGTGAGGGCAATGGCTAAAAAAAAGCCGTGAAGGATATTTTTTATGTTGTTTGATTTATACATAGGCGAAATTATATGGTAAAATTGCCAAAATTTAAAGGTGACAGATGATTGTAGGACTTATAGGTGAGGTTGTAAAAAAGGAGCCCACATATATCCATCTAAATGTAAACGGCGTAATCTACGAGCTGTTCGTATCCCTTCACTGCAGCGCCGCCATAGACAAAAGAAGCGTGAAAATCCATACGACACTGATAGTGAGGGAGGATTCCCAGACCCTTTACGGATTTTTGGATACGATGGAGAAAAAACTCTTCGACACCCTTATAAAATTAAACGGCGTAGGCCCAAAGGTCGCCATGGCTATCTGCTCCACCTTCAGGCCACAGGAGTTCATAGAGATTGTGCGAAGAAAGGATGTGGCAAGCCTTAAAAAGGTTCCGGGCATCGGCCCCAAAAGCGCCCAGCGGATTTTGGTGGAGCTGGGTGAGTTCGAGATGGAAAGCGAGGGCGCACCCGCCTCGAATTACAACCAGGAAGCCGTGATGGCTTTGGAGTCTTTGGGTTTTAAAAGGGAACAGATTCAAAAAGTCTTGAGTAGTTGTGAATCCACCGATACGGCCTCGTTGGTAAAAGAGGCACTCAAAAAGATACAAAAAATTTAGGAGAGTTAATGCAGTATATTGTATTGTTTGGCGGAAGAAGTTTCGAGCATGAGATAAGCATAGTAAGCGCCATAGCGCTGAAAGATATAATCGAGGCTCTGTTTATATATATCGATGCCAACAGGGACTTCTATTTGATTCCAAAAGATGAGATGAAATCGGCCACGTTTTCCAAAAAGAGATTTTTGAAATTTCCAAAAGTGGAGCTTAAAAAGGGAGGTTTTTACCAAAAAGCCCTGTTGAAAGAGAAGAGGGTGGATGGAGATGTGGTTATAAACCTGGTTCATGGCAGTGACGGGGAGGATGGAAAGCTGGCCGGAATTTTGGAGTTTTTCGAGATGGAGTTCATAGGCCCCAGGGTAGAAGGGAGCGTGATAAGCTACAACAAACTCCTTACCAAACTCTTTGCCAAAGAGGTGGGATGCGAGGTGTTGGAGTATCAGGTGATATCCAAAGAGCATATTGAGCCCGTCAGGTTTTCCTATCCGGTTATAGTAAAGCCTTTGAGGCTCGGCAGCAGTATAGGGGTTAGCATAGTAAAAAGCGAGGATGAGCTTACATATGCGCTCGATGTGGCTTTCGAGTTTGACGATGAGGTTTTGATAGAGCCTTTTATCGAAGGTATCAAGGAGTATAACCTGGCCGGATGCAAGGCGGACAGTTTCATCTTTTCAAAGCTTGAGGAGGTTCAAAAAGGGGAGTTTTTGGACTTCGATAAAAAATACAGGGATTTTAGTAAAAAAAGCGTAGAGGATGCCCCGCTCTCAGAAGGGCTCAAAGAGC
>JAMOUF010000089.1 GCA_027068245.1 Campylobacterales bacterium
GCAAAAGCTCCTACGAAGAGCCGGAGCTTAGCCGGGATCATAGTGAGCGGATGTTGAAGGGAATGGGAGCGAAGCTTGAGACAAAAATCACCGATGAGGGTTACGAGGTGGTTATAGAGCCCCTTGAAAAACCCCTTGAGCCTTTGGATATAACTATTCCGGCCGACCCCTCGAGCGCTTTTTTCTTTGCGGTAGCCGCAGCTATTGTTCCCAAAAGCCGTGTGGTGCTAAAAAACCTTACCCTAAACCCTACCCGGATAGAGGCTTACAAGGTTTTAAAAAGAATGGGGGCCAGGGTGGAGTTTATAGAGAAAGAGAACGTTTATGAGCCTATAGGAGATATAGTGGTAGAGCAGGCCCCTTTAAAAGGGGTGGTTGTAGAGGATAAAATCTCCTGGCTTATTGACGAGCTTCCAGCCCTCTCTATAGCCATGGCGGTGGCGGAGGGTAAAAGTGTCGTCAAAAACGCAAGAGAGCTAAGGGTAAAAGAGAGCGACAGGATAAAAAGCGTTGTGGTAAACCTTAAAAAATGCGGTATCGAAGTTAGAGAATTTGAGGATGGTTACGAGATAGAAGGCGGAAAGCTAAGAAGCGCTACGATAGACAGTTTCGGTGACCACCGCATAGCCATGAGTTTTCTTATAGCCGGACTGCGTAGCGGTATGAGAGTGGAGGATGTGGAGTGTATCGCCACCTCTTTTCCAAATTTCGTGGATATCTTGAAAAGAATCAGCGAGGTGCGCATTGGAGATTAAACTGGCTAGAAACTACGGATTTTGCTTTGGCGTAAAAAGGGCCATAAAAATAGCCGAGGAGAATCCAAAAAGTGTTACCTTCGGACCTCTTATACACAACAAAAAAGAGATAGAGAGGCTGAAGGGGAATTTCGATGTGGGGCTTGTTGAGACAATAGATGAAGTTGGCGAGAACCAAAGAGTGGTGATAAGAACCCACGGCATACCCAAAGACAGGCTTGAAAAACTCAAAGAGAAGAATGTGGAGGTTATAGACGCCACATGCCCCTTTGTCACCAAACCCCAGGAGATTGTGGAGCAGATGAGCCAGGAGGGGTACAGCGTGGTTATATTTGGCGATATCAATCATCCGGAGATAAAGGGTGTTATGAGCTATTCAGTAACCAAGCCTTTTGTGGTATTGAGCGTAGAAGAGCTTAAAACCCTTATGCCAAGGCTGAAAGAGCGTGTGGCTACAGTGGCCCAGACCACGAGAAAGTTCGAGGAATATAAAAAAATCGTCAATTTTTTAATGGAGCATAAAAAAGAGGTGAGGGTATTCAATACCATCTGTAACGCCACCTTCGAAAACCAGGATGCGGCCAGGGAGCTTAGCCAGGAGGCTGACGTGATGATTGTAATTGGTGGCAAAAACTCCTCAAATACGAAACAACTCTATAATATTTGTAAAGAGAACTGTAAAGAGAGTTATCTTATAGAAGATGAGAGTGAGCTGAAAAAAGAGTGGTTCGACGGCAAAAAAATTTGTGGAATTACAGCCGGGGCATCTACTCCGGACTGGATAATTCAAAAAGTTATAGAAACTATAAAGAAATTTTAAGTATAATAAGAAAAATTTTATTTCAAGGGAAAAATGGATGGAAAAAGATTTCAATGTGGAAAATGAAGATTTCGCGAAAATGCTGGAGGAGCATGAGAGCCAGAAGTCTACTTCAAGGGTAATCGACGGGACGATTGTGGAGATTCAGGACAACGAGAGGGTGCTTGTTGATGTTGGGGAGAAACAAGAGGGTATTTTGAACATCAACGAGATAAAGAACAGCGAGGGTGAGGTTGTCTATCAGCCGGGGGATAAAATCAAGGTTATGGTATCTGGCTTTAGAAACGAAAGGCCGGTTATTTCTCATAAAAAAGCCATGGCGAAAGAGAAGGTCCGCCAGTTTATCGAGCAGCATAAAGAGGGCTTTGAAGACATGGTGGTCGAGGGCAGAATCGTAGGGAAGAACAAAGGCGGATACGTTGTTGAAAACGAAGAGGGCGTTCAGTTCTTTTTGCCAATATCCCAAAGCTTTTTCAAAAAACCGCCTGAGACGGGACGCGGCGTCAGCGGAAAAATCATCAAGATGGACGAGGACAGGGACTCCATCGTCATCTCGAGAAAAAAACTGATTTTGGAGGCTTCAAAAAGAAAAAGAGAGATTATAGACGAGCTTATAAACGAGGGTAAGACCGTCGAGGGAACCATCAAAAAAATCACCAATTACGGTATGTTCGTAGAAGTGGCTCCCGGAGTGGAAGGTTTGGTCCACTATAACGAGATAAGCTACAAAGGCCCCGTAAACCCCGCGAAATATTTTAACGAAGGTGAAAAAGTCGAGGTCAAGGCGATAGATTACGACAAAGAGAAAAACAGGCTCTCCCTCTCTATAAAAGCTACCCAGCCAGACCCGTGGGAGGAGATAAAAGACGAGCTTGAGCCAGGCGACGTTATAGAGGTTGTGGTAAGCAACATCGAGCCTTATGGAGCCTTTGTTGACCTTGGCAACGATATCGAGGGGCTTTTGCACATATCGGAGATGAGCTGGGATAAAAGACCAAAGAAACCGGAGGAGTATGTAAACCTTGGTGACAATATCGAGGTCGAAATACTCGAAATCGATACCGAGAACAGAAAGCTCAGGGTTTCGAGAAAAACGCTTCTTCCAAGACCTTTTGACGAATTCATAAAACAGTTCAAAGAGGGTAACGTGGTAGAGGGCGAGATAACCTCTTTGACAGATTTCGGCGCTTTCGTAAAAATCGGCAATGTGGAAGGTCTTTTGCATAACCAGGACGTAAGCTGGGAGAAGGGCAGCAAGGCAAAGGATATATTTAACGTTGGAGACAAAGTCGAGGTAAAAATTGCCAGAATAGATAAAGAGAGAGAAAAAATCTCCCTTGACAGGAAGTCTTTGCAAGAGTCTCCCTTGGAGAAGTTCTCAAAAGAGCACAAAATTGGCGATATCGTGAAGGGAACCGTAAAAGATATTAAAGATTTCGGCGTTTTCATATCCCTCGATGAAAATATAGACGCACTTATCAGAAACGAGGATTTGGCTCCGTTGAAAAAAGAGGAGCTTGAGAAGGGTCAG
>JAMOUF010000090.1 GCA_027068245.1 Campylobacterales bacterium
ATTTCGCCTATTTAAAAGGGGAGAGGAAAAAGGGTTTTGTCTGGGTAGATTTGGTTAGGATAATAGATACGAAAAAGGGCAAAGTCGTAGGTAGCGGGGTATATATAGATTTAAAAAGGGGCGTTCTTGCCTCAAACGGCAAAAAAGATGTGTTTGGCACGGTGATTTTTCATGATGGTAAAAAGATTGCCGGATATTTAAGATACAGAAAAGACCCATATACAATCATAGTCTATAAAAACAGATATATAATAGGAACGGTCGGTTATACCGGGAGTTTCTTCTTTAGGGCCTTCTTCTTCAACGGTTTGGATAAAAATCTGTTCGAGACGCTCTATTATGACAAAGAGGCAAAGGTGTTTAAGTTGAAACAGTAGGAAAACCCTACTGTTCCTTTACGAACTCCTCTATCCTCTTTATCCCCTCTTTGATGCTATCTATATCTGTTGCGAAACTGAACCTGAAATACCCTTCGCTTCCAAAACCGATACCAGGAACCACGGCAACACCTTTTTCTTCCAGCAGCCTTTTTGCAAAAACCATACTGTCCGGCTCAACCTGGGAGTGGTTGACGAAGAGATAAAAAGCCCCGTCTGGTTTTAACACCGAGAGGCCATCTATATCGTTTATCAGTCTTACAGCCTCGTCCCGGCGTTTTTTAAACTCGCCCCGCATATACTCGATATCCTTTTCTATAGTGCCATCAAGGCCCGGTATGGCCGCTTTTTGGGTTATGGAGCAGATATTGGATGTGCTTTGGCTCTGTAGTTTTTTCATCGCTTTTACGAACTTTTCATCCGGAGCCGCCAGATATCCAAACCTCCATCCGGTCATGGCGGCGGATTTGCTAAGGCCGTTTATGGTAAAGGTTCTGTTATACATATCCTCGCTTATGGAAGCCGCACTTACAAACTCCCCTTCATAAACCAGTTTCTCATACATCTCGTCGCTGGCTATGAAGATATCCGTCCCCTTTAGCACTTCAGCAATCTCCTCAAGCTCCTCTTTGCTGTAAACCGCTCCGGTAGGATTGGATGGAGTGGTTAAAATCAGCATCTTGGTCTTTGGCGTTATCGCCTCTTTTAGCTGTCGGGCGGTTATTTTGAAGCCGTTTTTCTCATCTGTTTCAATAATTACCGGGATACCGTCGCTATATTTTACAAGTTCGGGATAGGTAACCCAGTAGGGTGCCGGGATAATCACCTCATCCCCATTGTCTATCATGGTTTGAAAAAGGTTGAACAAGGACTGCTTTGCTCCGTTGCTGGCGATAATCTGTTTTGTGGAATAGTCCAGATTGTTGTCCCTTTTGAGTTTGCCGCTGATAGCCTCCAACAGTTCAGGTATCCCTTCGACGGCGGTATATTTGGTAAAACCTTCGTTTATCGCTTTTATAGCCGCCTCTTTTATCGCTTTTGGGGTGTCGAAATCCGGCTCTCCGGCAGAAAAACTCAAAACATCCTTTCCCTCTCTTTTAAGCTCTTTTGCCAAAGCGGTGATAGCCATAGTGATTGATTCTGAAAGTTTCTCTACTCTTTTTGAAAACATATCTACTCCTTCATTGATTTTATAAACGCCTCATATATATGCTCCAGCTCCTCTTCCTCTTTCAATATATCTTTTTTTCCGGTAAGGAGTGCATGTTCTATTATAGCAACTCTTTTTATCAGGTATTCAAAGAGCTCTTTGTCGATGTCGGGCAGTTTGTTGTGGCTTAGAAGGGATTTGTCAAGCCCCTTCTTGACAACCTTTGCGGGAATTCCAACGGCGGTGGAGTTTTTGGGCACATCCTTTACAACCACCGAGTTCGCCCCGATTTTCGAGTTGGCTCCGATGGTGATGTTTCCAAGCACCTTGGCACCAGCTCCTATTACCACCCCCTCTTCGACGGTAGGGTGCCTTTTGCCGTGGCTTAGGCTAACTCCGCCCAGGGTTACCTGTTGATAAATCAGCACGTCGTCTCCAACCTCCGCCGTCTCTCCAATCACCACGCCTATGCCGTGGTCTATGAATACCCGCCTGCCAATCTTTGCCCCCGGATGTATGTCGATGCCGGTGAAAATCTGGTTTATACCCATCATCATCCTGGCAATCACCTTGAAGCCGCTATAATATATTTTGTTTGCGATTCTATACCAAAAAAGGCTCCATACGCCCGGATAGTTGGTTAAAAGCTCCAGGGGCGATTTGATGGCCGGGTCTCTTTTCCATACGATGGAGAAATCCTCTTTTATCGTCTTTATAAGCTCTATCATCGCCTCTCTTTTTTCGGGGTTAGTTTAAGGTAGTTGTTCTCATGAAGTAATACGTTTAGTATCTCAATGATTTTGTCTTTTTTATTGGAATCAATGAGTTTTGAATCGGCTATCAGGTTCTTTAGCCGGCTTTGCACCTCGTTTATATCGTAATCGAGGTCATACAAAATATCCAAAATACTTTGGGACTCCACCATGTTTTTAAGGGTGTAGCCATTTTCGTCAAACTCCACCGTAACCTCCGTTGGGTGTGTAAAAAGGTTGTGTTTCATACCCAAAATCTCCTGATATGCACCAACTAAAAAAAATGCCAGGAAATACTCCTCTTTGGCGAGGTCTACATCGTGCAAAAAGAGAGGATAGTCCACATTGAAATCTATCTCTCCGTCGCTGTCGCAGGTTATATCCCACAAAGAGGCGCTTCTGGTGGGGGGTGTGTCGAGTTTGTTTAGCGGCATAACCGGAAAACGCTGTTTAAGCCCCCAAAAATCGGGCAGGCTTTGAAAAAGGGAGAAGTTTAGCAGATATCTCTCCTGAACCCTGTCCTGGATTCTTTTAAGCTCGGCCCGGTCTTTGTCCTTTGTCAGCTCTATCGCCTTTTTTATGATTAGATGGACCAGAATCTCGGTGTTGCTTCTATCCTGAAGGTCTATGTATCCCAAATCGAAAAGGGTTAGAAGCGACTCCATATGGTCCAAGCTGTCGTGAAAATACTCGATAGCGTTGGAGGGGTTTATCGTTTTGTAAAGGTCGTAAAGCTCCTCTATCAAAGGGGGGTTTTTATCTTTGAGCCTAAGTCCTCTTTCGTTGTATTCCTGGGAAAAGAGCTCCAGCACTGGAGTTAC